>JBEKKG010000181.1:0-10301 GCA_050010835.1 Planctomycetota bacterium | reverse complement strand
CTTATCCAGGTTGTAGGGCATTTCGGGAAGCAGGATTACGTCGGCCCCCGAAGCCACTCCGGCGTGTAACGCGATCCACCCGGCATTGCGGCCCATCACCTCCACGATCATTGCCCGGTGGTGGCTGGCGGCGGTGGTGTGGACGCGGTCCAGGGCGTCCGAGGCCACCGAGGTGGCCGTGGCAAATCCGAAAGTAACATCGGTGCCCCACAGATCATTGTCGATGGTCTTGGGCACGCCGATGCAATTGACCCCCAATCGCACAAAACCTGAGGCCACGGTCATCGTGCCGTCGCCGCCAATGACGATCAGAGCATCCAACCCTCGCTGATCTATGTGATTCAGACAGCGGCCGGTCACGTCGCGCCATTCGATCTTGTCCCCCGTGCGGGTGGCATATTTGCGGGGGTTGCACTTGTTGTTGGTGCCCAGGATGGTGCCGCCGAGCGTCAGGATATTGGAGACCGCCGACCAATCCAATAGACGCATACGGTTCTCGATCAGGCCCTGGAATCCGTCCTCGATGCCCCACACCTCCAGACCGTGACGATGAATGGCCGCCTTGACCACGGCGCGGATAACTGCGTTGCTACCCGGACAGTCACCGCCACCGGTCAAGATTCCGATACGATGTATTCCCTTCGGCATGCCAGTACTCCTTGCGTTGCCACAGATCCCTTGTGAAAGCGAAATGCGCTGCCCCACAACCCCTTATCCCGGTTGGAGAGACAGTATCCGATCACGTTTATCCGTCAAGCGGGCAAGGGCCATCTTCGCTTCCTCCTGGTTAACACTTCAGTATGTGCCTCTGCGTAAGGCGCGTTCGCCCATGACTCCTCGCCGAAAGAATGATAGAGTATACAAGCAAGGCCGCCAAGTCTGCACAAAAACACTTGGTGCACCGGTGACCTGGAGCGCCACACGTCGCCCGCAAAATCCTCACGGCTTGATCGGGATTCCCGCCGTGATGGCCCGCTTCCGTAAGTCGCGGTTGAAAAGTGCGCCAGTGAGGTAGCGGTTGAAAATCGCGGCATCCAGAGAGGCCCTGCGTGGTTTCAACGTCGAGGGGAAGCATGTGCTCCCTATGGTACGGAGACCGAGACGGGGGTCAGAAAGGGCGTAACGCGACATGGAGCCATGTTGTTTTGAGGGAGAGGGAAATCGCGCTGGCAATAAGTCTGGGGTCCGAATCCATGCGCAGCTACATGGCCCCCCAGACGGCGCTTGGAGCTATATGTTCCTGTCTGGTTATCGGACGTTCCTGAATGACTTTCGAGTATGCCTGGGAGACAGCGGACAGGACCATCGCGTTTTTGAACCAAACGCTTTCTTCAACGCCTGCCGGGTGATATGATTTCACTCGGCCTGAGCTGGTTGATTCTGCAGTAATTGGCATATTACTTGCACATACATAAATGATAAAGTGGATGAGAGACCGGGGGATACATCATGGCAAGCAAGGGAAGTTCTGTACGCCAGACCAAGTTGGCAAGCGTTCCTTCGGATGTCACACACCGGGTCATTCTCAGATGTTTCGAGCGGTTCCAGGTCATGCTCCAGCATCTACGTCGCGACCAGCAAGTCTCAACAGAGTTGAATCGGCACGTTGCACCACTGGCATCTCGCCCGTAGTTGTGCTCTTCAAGGCAGTGATGACCACTTGATATGGCTTGTGTGAACTGAAGGTGGCAGCTTTGTGGGAGGGGTTGGTTGTGGAACAAGAATGCAGCATAACAACAGACGAGTTTCAGGCCGGTCAAGGTGGGGAGGGGCCATGCGTACTAGTCATTGAGTCGCACACACGCGCTCTGCATTCAACCGTCCTTGCCTTGGAAGAAGCTGGGATACGAGTCTGTGCCTGCTCGGCAATCTCGGCAGCAGAACAGGCGTTGCGGTGCCAGCAATTCGACGCCATTGTTGTCGGCATGATAGTGGAACATTTGTTCGTAGATGAACTGCTGACGCTCTTGCTGTGCAATGGCGCGATACGGTCATTGTCGCACGTAGCGGTCTTGAGCAACTTGGGCGAGGAGACCACTTGGAGTTGCTTGGATCCGGAAACGCTTGTTCAGAGGGTCTTGCCAGTGCCGCCGGACCAGGACCAAGTAGCAGAATGGCGCGAGAGGTTGCGCCCTGAAATGAACAGACCTGATTCGCGGGATCGTGCACATACGCCGCGTCTCAGGTCGCCCCTTGCGCTGGTGGCGCATTAAGGAGTGAGTGGCAAGGCATTTCCTCGCGGTTCTGCTTTCGCGGGTCGGTTGACGATTGGATTTGCATTGACGGCCCTGATGAGCAGTCGAAGCTGGCCAAGAGGTCCGCGCTGCACCTGGACAAAGAGAGCTTCTACGGGTTGTCTAGGCTCTAAGCCTAAGAGCGGAAATCAGCGGCCCTTGGGGCAAGGGGCCGCACGGACCAAGCGCTCATCGCTTCATCCGGCAGCGGCCTCTGCGGCAGACGGGTCAACACTCTGCGGGCCATTTAAGTCTGCCCTTCATGCGGGCGTCAAACATCCTGTCCGCGCGCTACGCGGCATAAATCCCAGCCGACATGCTCTTCCATAAGACAGACGCAGGCTTCACTGAAATAACGGGGCAGGGTAATGCCCCTGGGGATGATCGTAGCGCCCAGGGGCTTTTGTTTGGTCTCAGGTTTCAACGCTGGCTATGCGACGGACGGCTTATTAGCTCTTGCTGCCGTCCTCGGCCAGAACGAGGACCTTGTGGCCGTCCCGGTCCGCGATACTGCCCTTCAGCTTCGCGCCGCTGCTCCCCGTCTTGGCCAATTCAACCAGGTCCGCCTTGACGGCTTCGTTGCCCATAACGGCGATAGGTCCCTTGGCAACTCCAGCCAGCTTCTTCCTGGTGGCTTCGTTGCCCTTAACACCGATAATCTGCTCAGCCATGCGATTCCCCTTTGGTTCCTCTGCTAACCGCACCAGGGCTCCTCACGCGAAGAGCTCTCCCGGCGCAACGCAGCACTTAGGTAAGCTCTTCTAGCATCGGCAGGGCCAATCGTTCGTTCAGGAATCAGTTACCACGCGGATTCTCATCCGCCTGCTTTGCCGTAAGCTGGGTCTGAGCTACAGGCCTATGCCTGGCAGGGGCTTGTTTACCCCAAGCCAGGCGTCCGACGGGCACGCCTGGCCCCTTTGCCAGACAGGCGTTGAAGAAGACGCCTGGTTCAAGGACGCAATGCTCCTTTACGCTGTCTCCCAGGCATGCTCGAAAATCGTTCATGTGCCTCCGAGAATCAGAGAGGCACATTCAGATTGGAACGCCGAAAAGAGGGTTCAGCGCCGCCCGTGGAATCCGCCGCCGAAACCATGGTGTCCGAAACCGCCGAACCCAAAGCCAAATGACAGGCTGGGGTAATAGTACGGGTAGTAATATGGGTAGTAACCCGGATAATAATAGCTGCTGCCGTAGGCATACGGGTAGCCACTGTAAACATAAGTTGTCGCAGGCGCCTCGACGACGCGTTGGGGCGCTGGTTGGTACTCGACCGTGGCCTGGTTGTCGTCGCGCCTGACCCGGTACTTCGACTCCGTCTCCTGATAAGCACGTGACCCTGCAGCCACCCTGGCGGCGGCATTCCGCTGCAACATGGCGACGACCACCTTATCCGGAACTTTTGCGTCCTTGAGCTTTATTATCTCGGCAGCCGAAAGCGCAGAAGGCGCTCCGGAAGTCTCCACAAAGGCCGTCAAAACGTCCTCACCCACGCCCTTCTGGGCAAGCGAGATTACTTCGTCCACCGTCTGGGCGAAGGCGCTGCCAGTCAGCGCCACAGCGAGCAGAGCAGCGAACACAATGAGTTTACGCATGGGCAAACCTCCTCTAAAAGACCCGCACTCTTCCTTCTGGAACCTTCACTACTTGCATTATACAACAGTTTCCTTTTGCAAGCAATTTATTTTTGGTCATTTTTTGATTTTTTTTGCAGTTGACCGCCTGCGGATGCGGATAATGCTGCATCTGGGTGATTACGTCACTCTCTTGAAGTCTATGAATCCACGCTCCACATCCGTGCGGACCAGTCGCACGCGGAGTTGGTGGCCGACATCCAGGCCTTCAACACCACTTTCCAGTCTTCCTTCAACGGGGGGACGCAGAAGACGGACCCACGTGCCTTTGTCCGATGCGCCGGTGACAATGGCCTCGAATTGCTCTCCGATCCTGGATTCCAGCAGCATGGCGGCGGCGGACTTGGTGACCTGCCGTTCCACTTTTTTCGCTGCGTCCTCCTCTTCTGTACAGTGCCTGGCGAGCGCTGCCAATTCGTCGTTCGCGTAGGGCGGGCTCCCCCCTGCCAACGCCGCTTTCAGCAACCGCTGGGTAATCAAATCGGGGTAGCGGCGGTTCGGGGCGGTGGAGTGCGTATAGTCCTTGACCGCAAGACCGAAGTGCCCGGCGACACTGCTTCCTGGAAGTTCGACGACGTATTCGCCCGCGCCCAGGAGCTTGATGACGCTGAGAGAGAGGTCAACGAAGCGCAGGGGGTCAGCGGCTTTCGCCGCCGCCAGGAACCGCTCCAGTGCCTTGGAGTCTGGTTCCTTGGGCAAGGTTGTGCCCCGCTCCGCGGCCAGCGCAACGATCCGGTCCCAGCGTTTAGGTGTGCGGACCACGCGCCGCAGCGACGACATGTTCTTGGACGCGAGATACCGTGCGGTAACGCCGTTGGCCGCGATCATGAAGTCCTCAATGATGTCTTTGGCCCTGTTGCTTCTTTCGGCTTCCAAGTCCTTGAGCTCATCTCCGTCAAAGACCGGACGCGCTTCCGTGGTTTCGAGACCAAGCGCACCGTGCAGGTGCCGGAGCGCTTTCAGTTTCTGGGCCACGCGGTCCTGGAGTCGCAGGTTCTCGTCGAGACCGCTGACCCTGCCAATCCCTTGTGGCAGCGGCCCGTTACCCTCCAGCCAGCCGGCCACACTGTTGTAAGCCAGCTTGGCCCGATTCCGCACCGTCGCTTCATAGAGGTCCGAACTCTGAAGCGCTCCGTCCCCGGCGAGAACCATTTCAATAACGATGGCCAGGCGGTCTGCTTCATAGTTGAGGGAGGTAAGATCCGTGGAGAGCTTTTCCGGCAGCATCGGAAACGTCTCGGCAACCGTGTAGACCGAGGTGGTGTTTTGCCGCGCATGAGCGTCAAGCGCCGATTGCTTCTTGACGACCGCGTCCACGTCGGCAATGGCGACCAGGACTCTTGTGGCTCCGCCGGGCAGGGCTTCGGCGACGGTAAGCTGGTCCAGATCACGCGAATTATCGTTGTCAACGGAGCACCAGAGAAGGTTCCTGAGATCACGGGTGGCTTCCGCAGTGCGCGCCGCCGGCCCGTGGATGCCGTCGAGCTCGGCGAGCGCCTGAACCGGAAAATCCGGAGCAAATCCTCTTTCAAGCATCACCCGATGGGCAATGCTTCGCAGGATAGAGCGGTGTTGCCTGTCGTTTGGATCCGTCGTCATGTCATCCCCCTGGAAGGCCTTATTGTGATTTCCAGCCCAATGAATGTATGCTCCTCGCCAACGCTGTCACTCGCCAAACCTGCGAATAAACCAGGTCTTCACCACCTGTGTCAGAACCGCATAACCCAGCAGCATGATCGCCAGAAACAGCCAGTACCGCGGCGGGAGGGGGACGAAACCGAGCGTGTTCGCCAGCGGCGAAACTGTCAGCCAGGCGCCAGCCGCGACGATGACCAAGGAAGTGAGGATGAGCGGCCAACTGGCCCGGCTTTGGATGAACGGGATCTTGTTGGTGCGAATGACATGAATGATCAACGTCTGGGTGAAGAGCGACTCCACAAACCAGCCCGTCTGGAACAGAGCTGGGTTGTCCCAGCAGTTGAAAACGTGCAGCATCAAGAAGAACGTCAGGTAATCGAAGATCGAACTGATCGGCCCGATAAACAGAATAAAACGCAGGATCTTGCCAATCGTCCACTGGCGCGGCTTGGTCAGCCAGTCCGCATCCACCTCGTCGGTGGGGATGGTGGTCTGCGAGAAGTCATACAGGAGATTGTTGGTCAGCACCTGGATTGGCCGCATGGGCAGGAAAGGCAGGAACGCGCTGGCCCCCACGACACTGAACATGTTGCCGAAGTTCGAGCTGGCCGCCATCTTGATGTACTTGATAATGTTGCCGAACACCCGCCGGCCTTCCAGCACGCCCTGCTCCAGTATCAGCAGGCTGTTTTCCAGCAGGATGATATCGGACGACTCCTTGGCAATGTCCACCGCGCTGTCCACCGAAATGCCCACATCGGCGGCCTTCAAGGCCGGGGCGTCGTTGATGCCGTCGCCCATGAACCCCAGCACGTGGCCCTTGCCCTGGAGTGCATGGATGATGCGTTCCTTGTGGGCCGGGGCCAGCCTGGCAAAGACGCTGGTCGCGCTGGCGGCTGCGGCCAGTTCCGTCTCGTTCATCGCCTCGATTTGGGAGCCGAGCAAGATATGCTCTACCGGCATGCCTACTTGCTTGCAGATGTAGGCGCTGATGATCTCATTGTCGCCGGTCAGAACCTTGACGTCTACGCTCAGGCTGTGAAGCCGCTTCAGGGCCTCGTTAGCGGTGTCCTTGGGCGGGTCGAGGAAGGCCAGAAAACCCAGCAGGATCAGGTCCGACTCATCCTTGACCGCATAAACCGGCTCATCTGGAGCGCCCGGCATCTGCTTATAAGCCAAGGCGATTAGGCGGAAGCCCTGACCATTCAGGTCGTCCGCTATCTGCCGGCGTTTGGCGTCGTGCTCGGGCAGAGCTTCGATGAGTTCCCCTTTGACTTCCACCCGGGTACACAGGCTCAGCATTTCCTCCACCGCGCCTTTGCAGATCAGCGTGTTCAACCCGGTTTCATCTTCCACCACCACCGACATCCGGCGCCGCACGAAGTCGAAAGGGATCTCGTCTATTTTGCGGTACTTCTTGTCTGCCTTCAGGCGCTCTTTCAACTCCTCATGGTCGAGGATCGCCTGGTCCATCAGGTTCTTCAAGCCGGTATGGTGGAAGCTGTTCAGGTAGCCGAAGTGTAGCACCTTCTCGCTGGGATCGCCGTGCGCGTCCAGATATTTTTCGAGCACGATCTTGCCCTGGGTCAAGGTGCCGGTCTTGTCCGTGCACAGGACATCCATCGCCCCGAAGTTCTGGATGGCGTTCAGGCGTTTGACGATCACTTTCTTGCGGGCCATTGCCAGGGCACCCTTGGCCAGGTTAACGGTCACGATCATGGGCAGCATCTCGGGGGTCAGCCCGACTGCCACAGCCATGGCAAACAGGAACGCTTCCACCCAGTTGTGCTTGCTCAGCCCGTTGATGAGGAAAACAGCCGGAACCATGACGGCAATAAACCATATCATCATCCAGGTGAACTTGTTGACGCCCTTGTCGAAGCTGGTCAATTGGCGCTGCCCGACGATGCTGGCGGCCAGCGAACCAAAGTAGGTCCGGTCCCCGGTACAGATGACCACTGCCGTCGCGGCGCCGCTTTCCACGTTGGAACCCAGGAAGCAGAGGTTGGGCAGATCGAGCGGATTTTCAACGTTTGCCGGAGCCGGGTCGGCTTTCTTTTCCACAGGCAGGGCTTCGCCGGTGAGGGCCGCTTGATTCAAGAACAGGTCTTTGGCGGAAAGCACGCGCACATCTGCCGGCACCATATCGCCGGCGGCCAGCCGGATGATATCGCCAGGCACTAACAGCTTGAGTGAGACTTCCTCTTCCTTGCCGCCGCGCACCAAGGTCGCGGTGTTGCTGACCATCGCTTGGAGCCTCGCGGCCGCGTTATCGGCCCGCAGTTCCTGGAAGAAACGCAACACCACGCCCAGAACAACCATCACGAAAATGACCACCATAGCCCGCACGTCACCCGTTAGATAGGAAAGCACGCCCAGCGCCAGGAGCAGGAGGACCAACGGATTCTTGATGTTGCTCAAAAGGCGCATCAGGGCCGATTGTCGCTTCTCTCGGGCAATCTCGTTCGTCCCGACCTGCTTCAAACGAGAAGCGGCTTCCGCCTCGCCCAGGCCGCCCACTTGCGATCCCAGCTCCTTCAGGACGGTAGCGGTATCGGCACGCGCCTTTTCCAACAGTTGAACGGAATTATGCGCCCCGTTCCCGCCAGGGAGGTTGCCTGGGGCCTGAGATGCGTTCAGTGCCTTCTTTGAAAGTTCCATTCATGCCTCTGCTGTATGCTGTATCGTCTTGGCCTTGTTGAGAGGTCCACGGGTCAAGTCACCGGGGCTGCCACAGGATTAGTGAGTTTTCCAGTGGGATCGCAACGCCGACACAGTGCGGTAGGATGCGCGCCGTATAGTCCGTTGGCGGGCGGGCCACAGACACAGCCGCGCCCGGAACGTAGCCGCCTGCGCCGCGCCACGCGCGCCGGCTAGAGAACGCCAAGGCGCGGCGAACGTCATTCCTGTCCTCCCTCAGGTCGTTGAGCCGCTTTAACGTCCTCGATCGCGAACATTCCAGAACCGCGGCAGCTTATCGCGGCACCTCCAGCGTCTCGGCCCTAATGTAGACCGGCCCCTGGACTCCGACAAGACGGGAGAAGTTCCGAATGCGTTCCAGCAGCGTCTCCGACAGGAGATGGCCGGCAGAAATCAGGAGGGTGCCCTTGGCTGTCAGCACGTCGGACTGCAGAATCTGGCCCAGGTGGAGGTTTCGGACGGACACCGGCATCGGAGGCCTGCGCTGCACCAGGGCTTCAGCCTGGGACGCAAAACAGGCGTGGACGGAGGCCAGAAGGGCCGGGTCGTACCAGCCCAGCCGGCCGTCAAGCTCCTTCAGAGCCTCGGGCATGGGTACGCCGTTGTCTTCCAGTTGCACGAGGTCGGACAGCAGTTTCAAGATGCGGGCGCCCAGTGGAATGGCAGCGCCTTGCAGTTCGTCGCGGGGAAAGCCTGAACCGTCGAAATGCTTGTTCTGATAAAGAACCAGCGCGGCGACGCCTTCGAGACGGGGGACATGGGCCAGGAGGTTGCGGCCGATCTCGGGTACGCGGTCAAGCATCCGGCGTTCGACGTCCTTGAGCCGCGCGCCCTGCCGCGCCTTGACGATCACCTCCTGCGGAATGGTGACAAAGCCGATATCGGCCAGCATCGCGGCCATTTCCAGTTGCCAGGAATTGGGGATAGCCACGGTCCGTGCGAAGGTATGTAGATGGGCACAAAGCCTCTGTGCATGGTCAAACGACTGTGGTTCGACGATGGAGAGAATTTCCGTGAGAACATTGATGCTGCCGTTGAGCGTCTTTTCCAATAGCTCTCGTTCTGCGACGATCAACTGGTACTGCCGGACAGCGTCTGCAATCGCCCGGAGGAGGCTTTCGGGGGAACAGGGCTTGACCAGAAAACGGAAAATGTTGTCCTCATTGACCGCCTCCACCGCAGTGGCCAGATCGGCATGGCCAGTCAACATCACGCGGACGGCATCGGGCGCCCGTTCCTTGACCTTGGCCAGGAACTGGATGCCGTTCATGTTCGGCATGCGCATATCGGAGACCACGACGGCGAACCGCCCCTCACGGTTCAGCGTGCCCGGACCATGCTCGCCGGCCGGTGCCGGATCGAAGGAACCGTCCTTCACAGCCTGCATAGGATCGCTGTAGCCCTGCACGCTGTAGCCCGCGCCGCGCAGAATCTCCGAATTCATCTCCAAGAACTGCTCGTCGTCGTCCACGATGAGGATTGTGGTCTTGGCCCGTTCCGTCATGGTGTTTCTCCCGGTTTGCAGCCTCAGCCCAGGCGTGCAGGCCCTTTTCCTGGAGGCGGCCCTAGCGCCACGTCCAAAAGCTCGATGACCTCCCGCACATGATCCGCCTTGCGCAGCAGTTCGTCCATCTTCAGCAGGTTACTTACCCGCGCCCAGAGCAAGGCCGGGTTGACGGGTTTGAAGAGGTAGTCCGTTGCGCCCGCGGCGAAGGCCGCGTCAATCGTCTTGGCGTCCTGATACGCGGTCATGAAAAGCACCGGCAACGCGCGCGTGAAGGGCAGCGCCCGCAGACGCCGGCACACCTCCAGGCCATTCATGCCCGGCATGCCCACGTCGAGCACGCAGAGCTCGAAGCGCTGGCAGGCGGCCTGCAGCAGTGCGGCCGGCCCGTCCGCCGCCGCAACAATCTCCATGCCGTGGGGCTGCAGGACCGCCACGATGAGGTCGCGAATCTCCGGATCGTCATCCACCACCAGAATTTTGGGCCGCCGCGCCGCGCCACTCATTGCAACACCCCTTTCGCCAGGAGCGTCTTCAGTCTATTGCGGTACGCGCCATACTGCGCGTCCAGCGCCTCAAACTCACGCCGCGCCG
>JBEKKG010000180.1:0-10322 GCA_050010835.1 Planctomycetota bacterium | reverse complement strand
CGCCGCGACCGCGATCAGGTTGAGCGCCCGGACGGGAATGCGCAGGCGCTGGATCTGTTTCTGGGCCGTGATCTCGCAGCGCTCTTTCAGTTCCCGCGTCGTGGAGCTCTCATAATGGTCCACCAGCGCCCTGGCCACGTAAGGCAGCAAGCCCTTTTCCTTGAGGGCGAATTCCTCGAACTTGCGCACGTCCCCCTTGTCCAAGGCGGCGTTGGCGGCCTCGATGAACCTGGGGGGACACTGCCGGTTCCTGCGGTAGATCAGAATGCTGTTGATCGCCAGGATAATCGCGACGAACCCCAGCAAAGCGATGGGATGCAGGAACGGTCCGCCCATGACGTACAGGTCCAGCAGGGTCAGGCGCGCCGAAATGGTCAGCGGCCCCACGCCGCGCACGCGCACGAACTTCTGCCCCGGCTCGCCCGTTCCCGTGGTGCGCTGGAGGACAAACGTTCCGCCGTTGCTCCCTTTGTATTTGATGCCAGCCACCTTGAAGAAGGTTTTCTCGTCATTGCGATACACATCCCCGACTTCGAGCGTCGAGAGGTTGTCGTCGCTGTTGATGTTGAATTCCTTGTTGTCGCCGGCGCCGGCCTCCTCCATCTCGGTCTTGAGAATCTCCGCCTTGTCCTTGTCCGCAAGGATGGATTCCAGGTCCAGCTTGTCCGGGGCCTTCTCACCGGCAAGCAGGCGCGGCCCTGCCAGGACCAGCAGAAGTGCCGCCAGCCCCGCCACAGTATGAATTCGATTCACCATTTACCTTCCTCCATTCACCCTCAACCCCTCGCCTCTTATCTCTTCCCCTTCGCCAACTGCTTCTCCACTTCCGGCAGCAGCTTCTCGGCCTCACCCACGACGCCGGGCCGGCCCTTCCGGAACTCGCGCGTCACTCGTTCCAGACACTGCTTGGCCTGCTCCCACTTTTGCATTTCCATGCAGCACTTGGCCAGCTCCAGGCAGGCCGCTTCGCGCGCATGGAACTTGACGCTCTTCTGAAAGTAATCCCAAGCTGCTTGCAGGTACTCGGGTTTGCGGCCCAGCTCACAGCCGAGGTGGTAATATGCGTCGCCTCGGACATCCTCATACGTCTCGCTGGCGGCCAGGCTGCGCAGCTTGTTCAACGCGGCATCGGTCTTGCCCTGCCCCAGTTGCGACAGGGCGGCGCAAAGGTCCATGCGCGGGCGGTGGTCCGAGGTTGGCCATTCGGACACGAAGTTCCTGTAAGTCAGGTCCATGTCGGTCCAGCTTCTCGTCTCGCAACAGCCGGTGGCGGCATAAACGTAGGCTTCCTCGATGGCCTCGAATCTCGGGTGGTCCCGAATCAGCGCCAAAATGAATTTCACGCCGCCGGTGAAATCGTACATGCGGTAAGAACTCTGCCCGGCCATGTAGAGGGCCTTCTCGCGGGACTTATTCTCACGCAGGCCGGGATCGTCGAGGAACCGCGCCAGCGTCTGCGCGGCCTTGTCCCACTGCTCCTGTTTCCAGTACAGGAAGCCCAGCGCATAGCGGACTTCGCCGAGGTCCAGGTCCGTGGGCGGCTCGATGCGGAAACCGTCCCAGTTGTGGGCCCCTTGGCGCAGCCGCTCGGCCTTCGGCAGCGGGACAGGCTCGTTCTTGTCATTGAGGCTGGGCGGCCCGTATTCGTCGAGCAGCGTGGCATAAGCTTCAATGGCCTCCTCGTAGCGTTCAGTTTTCCCCGCGTGATAGCCGGCCAGTTTGAGTGCCGAGGCGCGGAACTTGTCATCGCGCATGCCGCTGAGATAAGGTTTGTAAGTCTCGAGCATCTTCTGCGTTTCGCCCAGCGCGATGTACTCGCGTCCCAGCGCGTAGCGCGCGATCTGATAACGCTCATCCGGGGGCTCGAGGTCGTCAGCCTTGTCCTTCCGGCCGCGGGGCTTGACGTGCTTGGTGAGATCAATCGGGTAGCAGTCCAGGTAAGTCGCAAAGCAGCCCGCGGCCAGTTGATGTTCGCCTGCTTCACCGAAGAACTGCCCCGCTTTGAGCATTGCAGTCTTTACATACTGCTGCACGTCCGCGTACTGGGGCTCGCGGCTGACCCACGGATGAAACTGCTTGTTGTGCTTGCGGTCGCTGGGGTTGAGCGACGGGCTGACCACGTTCTTCCAGAGCGCTTCCGCGGCGGCGCGCTTGGCCTCCGTGGTCTGGCCTTTCGCGCCCTTGACCAGTTCCATTGCCAGCCAGTACTGCGCCTCGGCCAGGTACTTGTTCTGCCAGCCCATGTTCTTCACCAGCCACTCGTAGGCCCTGACCATGTTCTGCTCATGGCCTTGCGCGTACCAGCAATGGGCCACGCGCACGGCGGCCTCATAGACCTGGAGCACCTTGGCGTCCACGCCCGGCGGTTTCCAGGGGCCGCCGGACAGGTCGCCGTTGGCATCCTGCTTGGGTCCGTAGATCTGGATGTACTCGCGAAAGGCCCGCGCGGCGCCCGAGTAATCCTTCCGCACGAAATACATTTCGGCGATGTAAAAGCGCGCCTCGCGGGCCTCGTCGGAAAGCGGGCCTTTCTCCTCGATAAGCTTCTTCAGGATCGCGATGCTCTTCTGTGCCAGTTCCTCGCTGTCGGAGCGCGTAACCATGGCCTTCAGATAATCAATGCTCTTGGACCCATTTTTATCAGGCTTCTTGCCCGGCGTGCCGGCAGCGGCCGACAGTTTCCACAACAGCTCGTAGGTGTCACAGGCTTTCTTTTTGTCGCCGGCGCGTTCGGCGAAGATGGCGATGTTTTCGAGGGCCGTGATCTTGTAGGGGCTGTCGGGCGCGAGCGCAATGGCCTGCTCGAACGCCTTGACCGCCTGCGCGCACTCCTCGCGCGTAACCCCGTAGGCGCGGCACATTCCGATCTGCAGCCAAACGTAGGACTCCAGACTGTCCTTGGCGAGAACGTCCTTGGGATACTTCTTCAAGATCGCCTCAAAATCGGAGACCGCCGTCTCGAAACCCTTGCGCAATCTGACGGCGTCATTGAGCTTCTGGTCGGCGAGGAAGACTTCGCCTTCCGCCGCGATTGCCGTGCCCGGGTTGGCGGCGATCTTCTTGCGGATGGCCTCCAGGTCTTCTTCCGTGTACGAGGCGTCCCGGCCCGCGCCGCTCTCGTCGAGCGCCGCCCGGCAGGCCAGAATCCTGCCGAGGATGTTCAGGCGCGTGCCGAGTTGGCGCAGCAGCATGTAGTTCTCGAGGGCCAGGCCCCATTTCTTCTGCTGGAAATAATACTCCGCGATGCGAAAGCAGCACTGCTCCAGGATTTCGCTCTTGCGTTCGCTGTCGGAATCGCGCGCCAGTTTGGCCGCTTCCTCGTACCGCTCGACGGCGCGGGCCATGTCGCCCACTTCGCTGAAGTAAATGTCGGCGGACTGGAGCACGGCCTCGGCCGCCAGCCCGCGCTTCTGGAACTCGGGCGTCTTGCCGATGCGGTCGAAGACTTCGATGGCCTTGGGGAAGTCCTTGCGGTCGCGGGCGCACAGGCCCAGGACGTAGCTCCCCGCCAGCGCGTCGAGGCTCTTGGGATAGCGTGCCTTGAGCTGCTCGCAGACGGAGCCGGCCTTTTCGTACTTCTGTTGTTTGCGGAACAGGTCGGCGAGCTGCAGCAGCAGCTCGGAGACGGTCTTGTTCTCGGGATATTGTGAGGCGAGGTCTTCGATGGCGCTGACGGCCAGGTCCGCTTTCTCCGCCTTGAGCCACAGCATGGCGAGCTTCTGTGCGGCCTGTTCGGCGAGCGGGGAATCCTTCTTGCGCTTGAGGATGTTCAGCTTGGCGGCGGCCTCATCGTACTTGCCCTTGATGGCGTAATAGCCGCTGCACAGGTTCTGCACCTCGTCTTCGTAGAGGCCCGCGCCGCCGGCCAGCATCTGCTCAAAGGTGCTGAGGGCTTCATCATACTTCTTCACGGAGGCATAAGTCTTGCCGAGCAGGAAAAATGCGTCCTGGCGGCTCTTGAACTGTTTCTTGTCGTTCTGCGCGGCCACCTGCAAGTGTTTGAGGCACTCGTCAATCGAGCCCAGGCTCTCCAGCGCCTTGCCCAGCCGGTAATGCACGTCTATCGCCTGTGTGTGGTCTGGGTATTTCTGGAGGAACTCCTCGAAAGCCTTGGCGGCCTTGGCGGTGTCGTTGGCCTTCTCCAGTTGGTAGGCCTGCTTGAGCAGTTCTTCAGGCGTCTCCGCGGCCTGGCAGATGGCCGCAGCCAGAATAAGCCCCGCAATAAGCGCCGGCATCCTCACGTCATGCACCCCTTCTTCTCTGATGCTGACTACACCCCGGATTCCGGGGACATGACCCGATTTCCGGTTGTTTGGAAATCGGGATCGTGTCCCCGGAATCCAAGGTGCGGACCGGAAACAGCCCGGCACCCGGCCACATCCGTGGCACAAATCTGGCACCCGGTATACAATGTCCGCTATGGGAGAACTGAGCTTGATCAGGCGTTTTCGCGCGCGCGCGCCCAAGCATCCCTGGCTGAAGGTCGGGCCGGGGCACGATTGCGCGGTGCTCGATTGGCCGGGCCGCCGCGGCTTGGCCTTCAAAATAGATCAGGTGGTTGAGGGCACGCATTTTGTCCTGCGCGGGCGCGAAGCGGCCACGCCGTTCCAAGTGGGCTGGAAGGCGATGGCCAAAGCTTGTTCGGACGTTGCCGCGGCCGGCTACTGGCCGGTTGCCGCCACCGCGGCTGTGAACCTGCGCCGCGGCACGGACGAAAAGCTGGCGCTCCAGGTCTACGAGGGCCTCATTGCCTGCTGCAAGCGTTTCTCCTTCGCTCTCGCCGGCGGCGATGTGAGCACCTCCAGGAACGGCCTGAGCGTGGCCGTGTCCTTGCTGGGCGAAGGCCCCAAGGGCGGCGCCTGGCTGCGCTGCGGCGCCCGGCCTGGAGACGCTCTGCTGGCCACCGGCTCGCTGGGTGGTTCCCTGGCCAGCGGCAAGCACCTGCGCTTCCTGCCGCGCCTGGAAGAAGCGCGCCTGGTCCGCAGCCGGTGCGGGACAGCCGTGCATGCGTGCATTGACATCAGCGACGGCCTTAGCCGGGACTTGCATCATATCTGCGCAGAGAGCCGTTGTGGGGCGGTCATTTTTGAGGAATTCCTTCCGCTGGAGCGTGCCGCGAGCCTGGACATGGCTTTGAGCGACGGTGAGGATTTTGAACTTCTCTTGGCCGTGGAGCCTAAAGCCGCGGCGAGATTGTTGTCGCATTGGCGGCATGACACGCCCTTGAGCCGCATTGGGTTCATCAGGCCGCGCAAGCAAGGCTGTGTCCTGGTTTCGCGCGGCGGCGGGCGCAGCGCTTTGCGCGACGTCGGGTACGAACACCGTGTTTGAACGGGGGCACGGATTTCTAAACACAGAGGACACAGAGGAACGCAGAGGGGTTCGTAAGAGAGGATCTACTGTTGTTACCAATGTTTTTTCCTCTGCGTTCCTCTGTGTCCTCTGTGTTTAATGAGTGGTGACAGATGCAGGTTAAAGATACCGATGCAATCGAAACGCGGTCTGCCGCGGAGACAGAGGCCCTGGCTGAGCGTCTGGCGCGCGTGCTGCCCGGCGGCATGCTCATCGCCCTGCAAGGCGAACTTGGCGCGGGCAAGACGGTCTTCGTGCGGGGCGTGGCCCGTGGGCTGGGCGTACCCGCGGACGTGATGGTGAACAGCCCCACTTATGTGCTCCAGCACATCTACCGCGGCGGCCGCCTCACGCTCTATCACCTGGACCTGTACCGCCTCTTATGTGGCGCCGAGGAGTTTGAGGACAGCGGCTTGCGCGAGTGCCTGGACGACTGCACGGGCCTGGTCTGCGTCGAGTGGCCTGAGCGCCTCGCTGACTTCCAATGGCCCGCGGACCGTATCGTCGTGCAACTTGAGCATCTCAACCCGCAACGGCGGCGCATTGTCATCCGTGGCACCGGGCCGGCAAGCCAGCGCGCCCTCGGAGTATCCGGCATTCAACAAAGGTGAGATTACTCAAGGCTTCTTTACCAGACCCATATCCATCAGTTGCAGCATCAGGTCCGCGACCAATTCGCTGGTGTACGGATTACCGCGCCACTCGAACCCTCTCCCGCGCTCCAGCCAAGGATCGGCGATAGCCTCGGTAATGGAGCCCCTGTACGGGCCGTCAGCGACCTGAACATAGAAGTTGAGCTGCAGCACCCGGCTTTTGAGCTGTTCGAAGAGCGGATTGCCGGTCTTCTTGAACAACCGGTCCAGGCACTGGATCTTGCGGTTGTGGTAGCAATAGACGGAATACTGATTGAAGTGCTGTTGCTCGCTGTGCGCGCCTTGCGTGGGATTCTTTACCCAACTGAGCTGCTTCGGGCACCAATAGAGCAAGGCATAATAGGCGTTGGCCACGGCGCGGTCGAGGCTGTCCTTGCCACCCGTCCGGTCGTGTTTGTCCAGCCAGTACTCCACTACGTCGTAGATGCTGTCCTGCTCAAAATCACCCGGCGGCAAATCCGGATGCGACCCGGTGTACCAGAACCGCCCTTCGACGTCCCGGCGCAGGAACCCCTCCTGCTCCGCGCTGGCCCGGAGGCAGCGGTCATCACCTATAAGCTTGGCAATGATCGGCAACCCTACCAACGTCCGGCCACACACCACGGACTGGGACTTCACGCCGGAGCCGATGTCCACAACCTGCGGGAAGCCGCCGTCCGGGTTCTGCTGGTTCAGCACCCAATTGAGCGAGGCGCTGGCCGCCTTGTACCAGTCCTGCCGGTCCACGCCCTCCTTCTCCTTCACGCGTTGCCAGGTCTCCAGGATGTACCGGACCATCCACGTGTTCAGGTCCACCTTGAAACCGTTGTGGGACCAATCCCAACTGCAAAAGAGACCGGCCTTCGAACCGGGACGGTCTTGGAGGTTCCAGTTCGTATGAAACACACCGCTGGGCTGCTGCCCCTGGATCGCATAGTCAATCTGCTCGAAGGCCCGGTCACGCCACATTTTCTCGCCGGTGATCTCATAGAGGCCGTACTCGAACCGGGCAATATACGGATTGTTGCCCACGTAAATAAACGGGGTCCCCTTGTGATGCTCATAGCCAATGCCCGGCTTCCAACTCTCCATTTTCCGCCGGCCGGCGACGGCGAGGTCGAAGGCCTCCTGCGGCGTGCGCACCTGGAGGGTATCGTCCACACGGTAGTCATTGAGCTTGATCCAGGCCTGCATGATCCCGGTTATGGCGCCGGCAAATTCGCCGGCATCGCTGACGATCAACTGCAGCGGCATTTCGTAACTGGTTCCCGCAGTCAATTGGCCGCCGCTGGCGCGAAATTGCGGCGCAATCGAGCGATTGGCAAAATGAAATTCGGTCTTCCCCGTCCAGGTCGTCGGGTTCAGGTAATCCGAATTGCTGGCGATGGCAAACAAGACGGCCACTGACTGATCCGGCCGGTAGACCAGCACCCCGGGCACCCCGCAATAGCGTAGCGGCGCGATCTTCACGCTCTCGCTGTTGCCGGCCCACGGATAGCTCTGCACACGCCAGGCGTTGGCGAATCCATCATGGTACGCCAAACACACTTCCCAGCCGGCGAGATCCTTGTTGACGGACCATGAGGCCCGCCACGTTGCCGCGGGGAGCTTTTCCTGCAACTCGATTTCGGCGCCGAACCGCAGGGTCGCATCGCCGATCTTCGTTTGGCCGGAGAGGCGCGCCGCGCGCGGGCCGAGCCGTTCGGCTTGGTCGGCGGGCAGCCAGCGTACCTCGCCGGTCTTCACGTCCCGCAGCGCCAGGATTCCGGACGCAACCGGGTTTTCCAGCGGTTTTCCGTTCAGAGAAATCTGCCCCAGGCTCCAGCCGCGCTCGCCGCGCCACAATTCCCAGCTCAGTCCGGCGGAGCTTTTCAAGGCGAGCGTTTCCAAGGGCTTCGGCGGCGCCGGGGCCTCCGCTTGCGCGCGCCTGCTCGTGATTGCCAACACAATCCCAAGCATAACGAAAGAAATGAGCCGGCAACAGCGTAGTTCGTCCATCTTTTGCCTCCTTGACAGCCAGAATTGTGCCACTATACGAGCCTGCGTGCCAGTGCTGGTCCGTCCCCTGTGTCTCCGTGGTGAAAAGGATTGTGTCATGACCGGCAAGCAACGGATGCTCAACGCCTATCGCGGGCAGGAAAACGACCGCATCGCGATTGCGCCGGAGTTCTGGTGCTACTACCCGGCCAGGATTCTCGGCGTAGACATGATCCAATTCGAGCGCGAAGTGCCGTTCCATAAGGCCCTGAAGACGGCGTTCGCACGCTTCGGATGCGAAGGCTGGGGCATCGTATCTCCGCACTTCCCGAATCCGAACGTTGACCGCCGGTCGGCCGAGCGTTGGGACGGCGAACGGCTCGAGGTGCGCTGGACGGCCCGCACGCCGCACGGCGAACTGTGCGGTGCGCAGCTCTATGATCGGCGCGAACCAGGCTGGACGCTCGAACGCCCGATCAAGAACCTCGAACGCGATCTGCAGGCGTACGAATTCCTCACCCTCGGCGGCGACCCGGCGCTCTTCGACCCCGCAGCCCTGTTGCGCGCGCGCGAAGACGTCGGCGAAGCGTATCTGCTCGAAGCCTGCCTCGGCGTTCCATTCTTCGACTACTACGCCGGCGGCCGCGACGGCGGCTTTGAGGCTGCGGTCTTCGACTTCCTTGAGAATGAGGCGCTGCTGGAAGGCCTGCAGGAGCGCTACATCGCGTGCCTGGCGCCGCGCGCCGAAGCCATCTGCACGAAGACGCCGTACGAGAGCCTCTTCATCGGCTGCTCCTGGAGCTGCAACTCGCTGATAGGACCGGCGCGCTGGCGGCGCTGGGACAAGCCGGTAATCAAAGCCGTCGTTGACGTCGCGCATCGCCACGGACGGCTCGTGCATGTTCACTTCCATGGCAAGTGCCTGCGGACGGTCGCGGATTTCGCGGAGCTCGGCATTGATTGCGTGTGCCCGTTCGAGCGGCCGCCGGGCGGCGACGTGGCCGGACTCGCCGGACTGGCGCAGGTCGCCAGGCTGCTCGCCGGGCGCACGACGATGAACGGCAACCTGCAGACTGTCGAGACGCTCATCCGTGGCACGCCCGCGGACGTGCGCCGCGAAGTCCGCGAAGTGCTCACGGCGTTCGCGGGCAATCCGCGCGTGATTCTCGGCACCGGCGATCAGGTCGGGCGGGAGACGCCTGAGGAAAATATCGTGGCAATGATTGAGGAAGCGAAAATTTGCTGCGGTAAGGGTGCTGATGCCGGTGGCACTTTCCCCGGCGTTGCCGATGGCCACGACAACATCTGCCAGATCGCTGGTGTATAGACACTTCAGCGACACCCAGAGCGGCAAGCTGCCGGCAGGAACGGATACGGGCATGAACGCGAACGCGAACTTGAATTCCACATCTCCATACGTTCGAGCGCTCGGCGTCTTGGTGCTCCTATGGCTGCTGCCAGGCGCCACTGAGTGCGAGGAAACGGGCGACGAACTGGATGGCCTCCGGGAGCTCGAGGGCAAAGAGGTCGCAGCGCCCTGGTGGGACCGGCAGTGGAAATGGCGCCGCGCAGTTCAGATCGAAGATCCATCTCTCGCAGTCGCAAAGTCCGAGGTCGTCTTCCTCAAAGAGCCTGCGCACCTGCTGCTCCTGCTGGCGAATACCGGCCGCTGCCAGCACGAACTGGCGGACGTGCGCCTTGTAGATGCCGGGGGGCGCTTGCTGGCGGGCGGCGTGTTGAATTTCGGACGGGACGATGGCAGCGCGCTACTGTGGCTTACACCCAAGTTCCCCAAGGGCGCCGGGCAGACAGCCTATCGTCTGTTCCTCTACTATGGCAATCCGGCTGCGCCGCCTCTGCCTGCGCCGGCTGCTCCAAGCGCCGTTCCAGGCGCCGGCAACCAGCCGGTGGCCACGGTGGCTGAAGAAGAGAGCGCGACGGGCGCCGCTGCGCCGGCAACGCGGGTGGGCCAGTTCTTCGAGGGTATTCGGGTCCTTGAGTCCCGTGACTTTCGCGACCCCAACGGCAAAGCGCTGGCTGAATCCGCCGGAACAGTCAGGCCGGAGACGTTCACGGCGAAGCTGAGCCTGCCCGAAGCGGGCCTGTGGCACGTCCACGTTCGCTTTGCGGCCGCCACTGAGCCCAGGCCTTTCATCCTGAAGCTTGCCGGGCAAGAGCGCGCCTGCGGCGCACAGAACGCCAAGGACTGCCGTTTTCTGTGGGATAGCTTCGGTGCCCAACTGCCCGCAGGCGAATGCGTGGCCGAATTGCCGCCCGGCTCACGATCCGCTCCCGACCGCGTGCTCTTCACGCGGGACGCCGACTACCGCCCGGACAGCGCTGATATTTCAGGTCCGGTGT
>JBEKKG010000179.1:0-10345 GCA_050010835.1 Planctomycetota bacterium | reverse complement strand
CGCCGTGAAAAAGAGCGGCAAATACGATACCTACGAATGCGGTGTGCCGCTGCTGGGCAGTTCCAGAGACAGGTTCTCGATAAAATTCTACCTGCTGGGCCTGTTGTTCGTGTTGTTCGACATCGAGTTCGTGTTTCTCCTGCCGTATGCCGTCGCTTATAAGAACCTGGGCATGGAGGGCTTCTGGGCAGTCCTGGCGTTTGTGGGAGTGCTGGCACTGGGCCTGCTATATGTCTTGAAGCGGGGCGTCCTGGAATGGGACTAAACGATTTCGGATTGCGGATTGCAGATTGCGGATTGGAGTGCGCTGTATGAGCCAGAATATCAACCAAAAAACGGGGGAAGGCGGATACATCACCACCAAGCTTCAGGAACTCATCAACTGGGGCCGGCGGAACAGCCTCTGGCCCCTGCCTTTCGGCACGGCCTGCTGCGCCATTGAGATGATGGCGACGCTCTCTTCGCGCTACGACCTGGCGCGCTTCGGCGCCGAGGTGATCCGCTTCTCGCCGCGGCAGAGCGACCTGATGATCGTTTCCGGGCGCGTCTGCCTCAAGATGATGCCTGTGCTGATTGAGGTCTACAACCAGATGCCCGAGCCGAAGTGGTGCATCTCTATGGGCGCGTGCGCCAGCACCGGAGGCGTCTTCGACACGTACACGATGATCCAGGGCGTGGACCAGTACATCCCTGTGGACGTCTACATCCCCGGCTGCCCGCCGCGGCCGGAGAGCCTGATAGACGCGCTGATGCTGATCCAGGAGAAGATCAAGCGCGGTGAGAAGCAAACCAAGCTTTACGACCGGACCAGGCACCCGCTGGACTTCCAGCCCGTGGCCTTGGTTTCGGACGCGGCTGCCGGCCTGCCGCAACTGACCGGCTCGCGCCAAAGCTTGCCGGAGAAGGACGTGGAAACGCAGAAACAGAATTTCCCCGCTGGTCCGCTGGAAAGAGCAGTCACGCACGTCGAACGCACTCTGACGCGAGGCAAGAATGGCACTTGATCTTCCTTCTCTGCTGGCGTCGCTGAAGGAACATTTCGGCGACGACCTGCTGGCCCAGACTGAGTTCCGCGGCCAGCACGTCCTGCGAATCCGGAGCACCGCCAACCTGCCTGTGCTGCGTTATCTGCGCGACGAAGCGCAGTTTGAGATGCTCACGGACGTGACCTGCGTGGACAGCTTGCGCCTGCCGCCGGGCATGCAGAAAGAGTACCCTGAGCGATTTGCCGTCGTGTACCAGTTGTACTCGCTGACGCACAACGAGCGCTTGCGCGTGAAGGCCTTCGTGCCGGAGGAGCCTTGTGAGATTGATTCCGTGACGCCGCTGTGGGAAGCGGCCAATTGGGGAGAGCGGGAAGTTTTCGACATGTTCGGCGTGGTCTTCAAAGGCCACCCGGACCTCAAGCGCATCCTCATGCCCGACAACTACACCGGCCACCCCTTGCGCAAGGACTACCCGCTGAAGGGGCGGGGAGAACGGGACAGGTTTCAGAAGTACACGGAGATGCCGGAGAGATGATTTTCGATTATGGAAACAAAACCCGAAAGCATTGAGAAGATTGCGCCCAAGGCCGCGCAGACGCTCGCCCTGAACCTCGGGCCGCAGCATCCGGCCACGCACGGGACGCTGCGCCTGAAGGTGGAGCTCGACGGCGAAACCATCGTGCGCTGCGAACCGGAGATCGGCTTCCTGCACACCGGCTTCGAGAAGCTCGGCGAATATCGCAACTACAATCAGTTCGTGGTCATCAGCGACCGCATGAACTATCTTTCGCCGCTGAACAACAACATCGGCTTCGCGGTGGCCTGCGAGGAGCTTTTCGGCGTGCAAGTGCCGCCGCGCGGCCAGTACCTGCGCGTCATCATGGCGGAACTTTCCCGCCTGGCCGACCATGTTATCTCCGTGGGCCTGCAAGGCATGGACCTCGGCGCGTTCTCGGTGATGCTGTGGACGTTCATCGAGCGCGAGAAACTCTACGACATCTTCGAGGCCGTCACCGGCGCGCGCCTGACCACAAGCTGGACGCGGGTCGGCGGCGTCTTCCGCGACGCGCCGCCTGACTTCCCGGCGATGGTGCGCAACTTCCTCGCGAAGTTCCCGGCGCTGCTCGATGAATGCGAACGCATGCTCAGCCGCAACCGCATCTTCATGGACCGCTGCATCGGCGTGGGCGCGCTGACGAAAGAAGAGGCAATCAGCTACGGCGTCACCGGCCCGATGCTGCGCGCCTGCGGCGTGCCTTACGACATCCGCAAGGCGCGGCCCTATCTGTGCTACGGCCAGTTGGATTTCGAGATTCCCACGCGGCCCGAAGGCGACGTCTATGCGCGCTATCTGGTGCGCCTGGCGGAGATGCGGCAGTCCATCCGGATCATCACCCAGGCCCTCGACAAGCTGCCGGGTGGCGGGGAGAACAAAGAGAACCTGCCCGTCAGTTCGCTGGACCACAAAGTGATGCTGCCGCCGAAAGACATGGTCTACAACGACATGGAAAGCCTGATCCATCACTTCAAGCTGGTCATGCCGGGACACGGGGTGATTCCGCCCAAGGGGGAAGTGTACTCCTGCACGGAAGCGCCCAATGGCGAGCTGGGGTTCTACATTGTCTCCGATGGCACGGGCCTGCCGTATCGCGTGCGCGTGCGCCCGCCGAGCTTTTACAACTATGCGACGTTCCCCAAGCAGGCCACGGGCCGGATGATCTCCGACGCGGTCGCAGCGCTGGCCAGCCTCAATGTGATTGCCGGGGAGTTGGACAGGTGATATGAAACCGCAGAGGGACGCGGATGAACGCAGATAGGAAGGAGAGGGTTGAGTTCCTGGAGAAGGCCGGTATCATATTCGTGAAGGGTGTGGACGATCATGGGCGTCAAAGTAACAGAGCGCGAAGGGGCCTTGGCCGCTGTAGCGGAGCGTCCTCGCCGACACCGCCGCAGCAACCACTACCCCAGGTTCACGCCGGACGATTGGCAGCCCATGCCGCCGCGGCCTGCAAGCTTCTACTTGGAGTTCCGGGAAGTTGACGTTATCAGAACTCAGGAGTTGAGCCGCAGCGTCTTGGAGATCGTCATGCACCCAAAGGATGTCGTGCCTGTTTTGCAGCGCGCCCATGTGGACTACGTGCTACTGGGGCTGTATGGCATCATGGGGTGGATGAAGGAGCCGCGTGTTACTCAAGACGTGGATGTGCTCGTTGCCAAAAAGCACCTCAAGAGAGCGCTGGAGGCGATATGCAAGGTCTTCCCGCACCTGAAACTCCACGACACGCCTGTCGTTGTGCGTTTCTTCGAACAGGACAAGGCGGTTCTGGACATTATGAAGCCTCATCATGCGCTGTTCGTGGAGGCGCTCAAGAGCGCGACAGAACGCCAGTTGTGGAACCTGAAGGTCCGGGTTCCCGTGCTGGAAATGGCACTGACGCTCAAATTCTTTTCCATGACAAGCCCAGGGCGGAAGGAAGAGGACAAACATCAAGATGCCCACGACTTTATCCACCTGGTCAAATCGAACACCAATGCTGATCTGTCCAAGCTGCGGGTCTGGGGTGAGTTGGCTTACTCAGGAGGCGGCATGGACCTCGTCAAGATGGTAGAGGATGTGCGCGCGGGACGGAAGCTGGAGATCTGAAGATGAACAAAAGAAAGACGTGTGTTGGCATTCTCGTCGCGGGTGGCGTCCTTATTCTCTTGCAAGGCCTCAGCCTCTACCGGACCGGTCAACTAGGACCAGCATTGATGTTGGCGTGCGCGGCTTTTTGTGTTGGTTGCGCGAGGGAGCGACTGAAATGTCTGAACGAACACGGTGAGACAAGAAACCGTTGACCACTGCCCACGGACATCCTGCTACTGACAACTGACCACGGACCACTGACCAATGCCCTTCACCTTCAGCGACGATTCCCGTAAGCAGTTCGACTGGCTGCTCACTCGCTACCCGGAGAAGCGCGCGGCGCTCTTGCCCGCAATGCGGCTGGTGGAGGAGCAACAGGGCTGCGTGGACAACGACTCCCTGGATTACCTGGCCACCGAGTTGCGCCTTGCGCCCGTGTACGTCTGGAGCGTTTTTACTTTTTATTCGCACTACCGCCGTCCCGAAGACGGCAAGTACCTGGTCATGGTCTGCGCCGGGCTGCCCTGCGCTCTGCGCGGCGCGCGGATGATCGTGGACACATTCAAGCAGGAACTGGGCATCGGCATCGGCCAGACGACCGCGGACAAAATGTTCACGCTGCGCAAGGTGGAATGCCTCGGCAGTTGCACGAGCGCGCCAGTGTGCCAGATCAATGACGACTATTACGAGAACCTGACGCCGGAGAAAATCAAGGAAATCGTCAGCGACCTGAAAGCCGGAAATGTGCCGCGGCACATTTCCAACGGTCCGACGCTGGAAGGCGGCAAGTGCGGATACAGGCCGATGATGGAGGAAAGCCGGGAATGATTGTCCCCAACTTCAAACCCATCCTCTTCGACGGCGCCTACCAGCGGGGCGAGTGGACACTGGAACGCTACCTGGCCAAGGGCGGCTACGTGGCGGCCCGGAAGGTGCTGGCCATGCCGCGCGATCCGGCCACCCACAACGTCCCCGCTCTTATTGAGGACGTCAAGCATTCGGGTTTGCGCGGGCGCGGCGGCGCGGGTTTTGTCACGGGTCAGAAATGGAGTTTTGTGGATTTCAAGGCGCGCAAGCCGCGCTACCTGGCCGTGAACTTCGACGAATCCGAACCGGGCACCTGCAAGGACCGCGTCGTCGGGACGTACAACCCGCACATGCTCATCGAAGGCTGCTTGATCGCCATGCACGCGGTCGGGATCGAGTGGGGCTACATTTACATCCGGGGTGAATTTGTCGTGGAGTTCGAGCACCTGGTCAAAGCGTGCGCCGAGGCTTACAAAGCCGGCTTCCTCGGCCGGAACGTCCTCGGCTCCGGCCACACTTTTCATGTCCAGCCCCACCGCGGGTCAGGGGCGTACATCTGCGGCGAGGAGACCGGGCTGCTGAGTTCTCTCGAAGGCGGCCGCGGCTACCCGAAAGTAAAGCCCCCTTTCCCCGCGGTTGAAGGGGCCTGGGGCTGCCCCACCGTAGTCAACAACGCCAGCACGATCGCTTCCTTGCCCTACCTGCTCCGTGTGGGCAGCGCCGCTTATGTGAGCATCGGGGCCAGGCCCGGTCCGAAGGGGACAGTCATCGTCAACCTCAGCACCGGGCCGCAGGTCTACTGCCTTTCCGGCCACGTCAAGAAACCGGGCCTGTATGAGCACCCCATGAACATCACCATGCGCGAGTTGATCTACAACGAGAATTTCGGCGCCGGGATGCAGGATGACATTCCCATCAAAGCGGTCATCCCCGGCGGCGCTTCCATGCCCGTGATGCGCTACGACGGCAAATCGTACCTCGGCTCCAACGGCAAGGAGCTCACTGATTCCCTGGACCTGGAAATGAGCTTCGACTCGCTCCGCGCCGCCGGCTCGATGCTCGGTTCCGCCGCGGTGATCGTGATGAACGAGCGCGTCTGCATGGTCAACGCGCTCTACAACCTGGTGCGCTTCTACCATCACGAATCCTGCGGCCAATGCACGCCCTGCCGCGAAGGCACAGGCTGGTTGGAGAAGATCATGGAGAAGATCGTGCACGGCCAGGCCAGGCCGGGCGACTTCGAGCGCCTCCACAACGTGGCCACACAGATGTCGGGCACGACGATTTGCCTGCTCTCCGATTCTGTGGCCATGCCGGTGGGTTCGTTCGTGACGAAGTTCAAGGAGGAGTTCAGGTACTACTGCGAGAACGGGAAGAGCATGGTCAAGGACGCGATAAGGTTGTAGCCAATAGCCAGAAACTGCGCTAGAATTACTTGAGGGAGGGGAAGGCCAAGGTGCAGAGAGGTGCTTCATGACAACCGCTACCGCAAACTATGCCAAACTCATGGTCCGGGACCAACTTGGGCGCATGATGCTGGCTGGGACACGCTACCAGGTGGCTCTGCTGGCATCAGAACATATCAGTTACCACTGGTCCGCAGAGGATCTTCAGGAGAATCATCCGGACCTCTCTCCAGAACAGATAGATGCGGCGCTGGCGTACTTCTACGACCACCGGGCCGAGGTCGAGGCCGAACTGGCTGCAAACGACAAAGAATGGGTTGAGGGCCGTGCGGCGTCCAAACAGTCTTCATACGAGGAACTCAAGGCGCGAATGGGAAAATGAACCGCTTGTATTTCGACCACCACGTGCCGAGAGCACTGGCAAAGGCGGCCCGTGGGCGCGGCTTGGATGTGCTAACATGCCAAGAGGATGGAACCTCCGCTGTTGATGATGACGTCTTGCTCGCCCGTGCAACGGCCTTGGAGCGGGTGCTGGTAACTGAAGACAAGCATTTCAAGAGAATCGTGGCAGAAGCCTTGGCGGCAGGGACGCGATTCACCGGCGTTGTTTTCATCCGCGGGAACAGCGAACTGTTTCAGGTTGCGGAGAGTTTGGAGTTGCTCGCACGTGCCGAAGAACCTGCTAAATTTCAAGAGGGAGTGATCTACGTTCCGCTGTAAGCGGGGGTCAGCGCTTTGGGTCTGTAACGTGGATTGTGGTTTAGTTGCGCGGCAAAGGGGGGGCAAATGGCGAGTCTGACTCACGTCAAGCCTGAACGAATCACGCTCAAGGGACACGGGGAGTTCACGGAGAAGTGGCTGCAGGAACAGATTTGCAGGGATCCGAGCATCCTTCCCCTGGAGGGCGACCTGTATGTGATTTACAAGGAGAAGACCTTGCCTGGTGGAGGGCGCTTGGACCTCCTACTCTTTGACCGCAAAGAGAAGCGGCGCTACGAAGTGGAACTGATGCTCGGCGCTACCGACGAAAGCCATATTATCCGATGCATTGAGTACTGGGACATAGAGCGGCGGCGGTATCCAGGTTACGAGCATTGTGCGGTCATTGTTGCAGAGGACATCACTACCAGATTCCTGAATCTGCTTGGACTCTTCGGCGGGACAATTCCCATAATTGCCATTCAGTTGAGCGCGCTGAAGATCGGCGACCAGATCGTGCTCAACTTCGTCAAGGTGCTGGATCGGGCAACACAACGAGTTGACGATGAGGAAGAGGGTAATTCCCAAAGCGTGGACCGTGATTACTGGAGCGGTAGATCTTGCGCGGAGGTTCTGGAAGTCGCTGATCGGATGCTGGAGATAATCAATGAAACGGCCAATCCGAAGCAACGCCTGAATTATACGCAGGGCTACATTGGGCTACACAATGGTGCTAAAGCGAACAACTTCATAATTTTCCAGCCAAAGAAGAAATCCATTGATCTAAGCCTGAGGATATCCGCTGGTCCGGAATGGGTGAAACGGCTGAAGGACGGGCATCTTGATGCCGGCATTGACGGTTATGGGCCTTGGGTGACCCTGCGCCCCAAGGAATGGGAACAGTACAAGCCATTACTCAAGGAACTGATCCACCAGGCCGTAAAGGAGTACCAAGCACAGTGAGCGAACAATAGGGGAAAGCTTTTGCCGGGGAAGACCGATGGTCAGTCTTGAAGCGATAATAGAGTTAGGCGAGCAGATTGCGCGCGAGTTCCATCCGCAGCGCATCATTCTCTTTGGTTCCTACGCTGCCGGAACGGCCCACGAAGGTTCCGACGTAGACCTGCTTGTCATTCTGCCTTTCCGCGGCAACGGCATTCGGAAAGCCATCCAGATATTGGACAGGGTTGATCCGCATTTCCCTGTGGACTTGCTGGCCCGAACGCCCCAGAACGTAAAGCGTCGTTTGGCCTGGAACGATTTCTTTTTGCGCGAAGTGATGGAGAAGGGCCGGGTGCTCTATTCACGCCCCAAGGGAAAAGGCAGATGACCGCAGAAAAATCCACCTCCTCTGCCCCTGCGGTCGCCCCCCGCCCGCCCGCCGTTACGCTCCCAGAAGCTCCGCCCGGCCAGATGACCCTGCGCGTCAACGGCAAGGACCATTTCATTGACCCGAAGAAGTACCGCACGCTCATCGAAGCCCTGCGCGATCTCGGCTACAAAATCCCGCACTTCTGCTATCACCCCGGCCTGAAGCCCGACGGCAACTGCCGGATCTGCTACGTCAACATGGTTGATCCGAAGACCGGCCAGCCCGTCATGACGCCGAACCTGGCGCAGCAGCCGTTTCAGCCGTATCCCAAGCCGGTCATCTCCTGCCGCGAGCCGCTCAATCCCAAGGGCATGATCGTCGAGACCGAGACGCCCGCGGTCCTCAAGGCGCGCCAATGGGTCATGGAATTCCTGCTCATCAACCACCCGCTGGACTGCGCCGTGTGCGACAAGGCCGGCGAGTGCAAGCTGCAGGACTACTCGTATGCCCACGGCAACGCGGACAGCCGCTTCGAGGAGGCCAAGAACGAGAAAGCGCCCAAGGACCTCAGCGCGCCCGAACAGAAATTCGGCATCAAGCTCTGGACCGACCGCTGCATTCTCTGCTCGCGCTGCGTGCGCTTTCTGGACGAGATCTCCGGCACGAACGAACTGCAGTTTGTCAACCGCGGAGACCGCACCGAGATTGACATCGCCCCCGGCCACTGGCTCAATAACCCGCTCATGGGCAACGTGGTGGATATTTGTCCGGTCGGCGCGTTGATTGACCGCAACCTGATGTTCACCTACCGCGCCTGGTATCTCCGCCCCACGAAGTCCGTCTGCCCGGCCTGTGCCAAGGGCTGCAATATCGTCGTGGACGCAGACAAGCAGTTCGTGCGGCGCCTGCGGCCGCGCGAGAACGTGGACGTCAACGGTTGGTGGATGTGCGATTACGGCCGCCACGATTTCCATTACGTCAACAGCAAGCAGCGTGTGCTCTTTTGCAGAGTCAACGGCAAGGACGAGCTCGATATCCAAGGCGTGGCCGCCAAGGCCGGCGCACGGCTCAAGGACTACGCCAAGACTGGCGCCCTGTCCGTCGCCGGCCTGGCGAGCGCCTGGCTGACCGTGGAGGAGTTGCTCGCCTTCAAACAGCTTTTCCATGAGACGCTCGGCCGCCCGCAGACCGGCGCTCTCACCCAGCCTCTGGGGAGAGAGGAAGTCTTTCCTAAGTTCACTATCGAGGCTGATAAGAACCCCAACCGCGCCGGGCTGAAACTGGTTCTTGGCGCGGACTTCGAAGAACAGACCGCGCACATCCTCGAAGGCATCCACGCGGGGCGGATCAAAGCCCTGTACCTGGTTTCAGACATGCCGCACTACGCGCCCCCGGCAGAATTGCTGGGCGCGCTCAAGAAGCTTGAATTCCTTGTCGTCCAGGACATGTTGCACGGGCCGTTGACAGAATCCGCGCACGTCGTTCTGCCCGGATCGAGCTTTACTGAAAAAGACGGAGTATTCGTCAACAGCCAGAACCGCGCCCAACTCTTGCGGCGTGCCATTGACCCGCTGGCCCAAGGGCATGATGATCTAACGGTGCTGCAAGCTGTCCTGCGCGGCGCGGGCGCCGCCGCGGCTGAACCCGCTTCGGCGCGCGAGGTGTTAAAGCAGGCCGGCGCGCCCCTGGCAGACTTGACGCACCAGGCGCTGGGCGAAAAGGGATTGCTGCTCGCGAAGTGAAGTAGGACAGGCGTCTCGCCTGTCCCAGACAGGCAGGATGCCTGTCCTACCTGGCTGCAAGGGAAGAATGGGAAGTATGGAATACTGGCTCAAAGTCATCCCTTTCCTCATGGTCTTCTTCGGCGTGCTGAGCGTCGTGCCGGTGCTCGTTTATCTGGAACGAAAGATCTGTGCGCGCATCCAGGACCGCATCGGGCCCAACCGCGTGGGGCTTTTCGGGCCGGACAGCCCCTTTGAGGCGTTCGGGTTCAAGACGGGCGCAAAGCGTGTGCTGGGGGGCTGGCTTCAGCCTGTGGCGGACGTGGTCAAGTTGATCACCAAGGAGGTGATAGTTCCTGCGCGCGCGGACCGGTTCCTCTACTTCCTGGCGCCGATGTTTGCGCTGCTGCCGCCGCTCCTGGCCTTCATCGTCGTCCCCGTCGGCCCGGACCTCCGGCTGGGTTACGCCGAAAGCGACCCCTGGCTGAAGCTGCAGGTGAGCGACTTGCACGTGGGCATCCTTTTCGTGCTGGCAACCGCCAGCCTCTCGGTCTACGGCCTGGCCTTCGGAGGTTGGGCCAGCAACAACAAGTTCTCGCTGCTGGGCGGCGTCCGCGCCGTGGCGCAGATGCTCAGCTACGAGCTGGGCATGGGGTTGGTGATTCTCTCGGTGGTGATGAGCTACGATTCGGTCTCTTTGCGCGACATGGTCTACCAGCAGGCCGGCGCCACGCCGCTGCTCGACGCCAAAGGCGTTGCCACGGGCTTCTGGGATGGCGGCAGCGACT
>JBEKKG010000178.1:0-10367 GCA_050010835.1 Planctomycetota bacterium | reverse complement strand
TCCCGCTCCGCGACTTTCTCCAGGCCGATCGCCAGCGGCAGGTTGAGGGTGACGCGCTGCGGCTCGACTTTGGTCAAGACGAACACGCCGCCGCGGCCCCGCTTCGCGTCCGCATAGGAAAACCTCTCGAGGTTCTCGACCACCAACACGGCGTCGTCAGGCTTGAGGCCTGCCGTATCGGCGACCGGGACGACCACCGCGCCCGCCGGAACGTCTGCGGTGACCGGGCGCGGCTGCCACTCCTTGCTGAGCTTAGGCCACTCGTACCAGCCCCCTTTGCCCAGCAGTTCGAAAACCGTGCCGTCGTTCAGGGGCCTGAAGATCGTCCGCTCCGGCCCGGCGCCCTTGAGGATGACATTCCCCTTGCGCACCGAGATCATGGAAAAGCGGTACGTTCCCGCCGGGAAGTGCAGGATCGTCGGCGCGTCGAGCCCGTCCAGGACCGCCTGTAGCGCCTTCGTGACATCGGCCTCGCCTGGGCTCACGCCCCGCGACGTGACGTCCAAGGTCTGCCAACGGCCAGGGCACGGATCCGCCCACGTCACGTCGCGGAAGCCGCCAACTGGCAGGCGTTCCGCGAGCGCAGCAGGTACGGTGGCTGACGCGTCGGCCTTGCGCAGTTCCTGGGCGGCAACGAACGCGGCCATGAAACAAACCACTGTGGCGACCCAGCCACGCAGCATGGAACGCATGTCAACATCCTCCTCATTCCCCCGAATAATTCCGTCGTCCTTGCGTCGCAACAACTTGCACGTTTCTTGATTCGCAGCTTCTGCGCGCTATCTTCCGGCGAAGAAGACCAGAGAGCAGCGCATGGCAGCATTGTACCACGGTTTCCACGGGACGGCGGGCTACAAAGGGCTGAGGGCCACCGCAGACTTCCCGTGACCTGATTACCAACTGTATTGCCGATACGGGTCGTCGCCTTCGACCGGCGTGTCAACATAGAGTTCTCTCGGTGCCGCGTTCTTGTCGGCGGGCGAGGCGAAGCGCGAGAGCAGCGTCGTCGTTCCGCGCACGCCCATGTTGGCGAGCAGACGGTTCACCAGTTCCGTAGAGTGCCGGTAGCACGTCTTGAGGTTATGCCTGTCCTGGATGTCGTATGTCCAGGGAATCATCTGGCAGAAGACCACGTTCGCGTTCTTGGCTTTCGCCAGAATGCCGTTGCCGAGGATCTCCACTTCGGCATCGGCACTCAGCAGCGCCAACTGCCGTGGCTCGCGGCTGTGCAGCCCCGCCGGATTGATGCCCGCAAACAGGGACTTCCCTTCCTGAGCCGGGAAGTACGCAGCGAAGTGTTCGTCCTTCTTCATGGCAACTTTGAAAGGCAGGAATGAGTTGGCTTCCTGCTCAGCAAGGCCCAGCGCGAGCACGTGGCCGCCTTGCTTCAGGAATTCGCCGATCGCTGCCGCGTGCCCCGTCAATCCCTGCCCAACGCCGGGGCCGACAATCAGCACATCATCTTTGGTTAGTGCTCCACCTTTGTATGCAGCCGCGGCGATGCCGCTTTTCTCCAGATGCGCCTTTCCAGCCGCATCGCCGATGTACCGCGCTGTGCGCTCAACAGCCGGCTGCCACTTGTCCACGTATTCCAGCATGTTCCGCATGAGCGCCTGGGCAGCAGGCTCCGGCTCTTCGCGGTTGCTCACGTCTACCTGGCAAAAGAGGACCATGCCTTTGCCTTCGCGGTATTCCAGCAGCGGTGCATACTGCAGGCTGAAGCCGCCTTCCAGCACCGGCAGGAAATCGCCGCGGTGCGGCTTCTCCATGAAGACCGACGAGACCGATCCGTACGTTGAGCCGCGCCAAGCGCGGTTGACAGTGAGACCCGCCCAGTTGGTGATCCACTCCGAGCAGTACTTCCAGGACGGCGTGTAATACAGGTGTGTCAGCTCCGACATGCCAGCGCCCGAAGCGCCACGCCAGTTCCACAGATTCTTCGGCTGAATGTCGGCCAGCAACGGATGACTCGGAAAGCGCGGGAAGAGATTTCGCAGACCGTATTCGACCGTGCGGAATCCCAAGCGATTCTGCAGCGCAAAAATATTCTGTTCGAGCACAATCACCTTCAGGCCGTCGCGCACCCCGGCCAGGTCCGGTGCCGGCCCATCCACAGTCAGCGAGTTCTTGCCAATGACCAACACGCCCTTTGCCGGCTTGGCGTCCGGTTTTATCCCGGCGAACGCCACGCCCAGTCCTTCGATTTGTTTCTTCGTGTTGCCCGCGGGGTCGAACAGGCTTACGGGCTGGCTCAGCTTGGGCTTCACGAGCGCCGGCATGACGTGGACCGGAAACTTGTCCTCCTGGAGTTCGCCGGTACTGAACTTCGTGTTCAGCGTGATCTCGTATTCGCCGGGTTTCACATCCGGCGGCAATACGAACTTCACCGGCAATCTCGCCTGCTCGCCGGTCTCGACTTTGACCTGCTCCTTGCCGCCCACCGGAGCCGGCAGCGCCGCTTTCCATTCGCAGTCAGCGGTGAGCGGAGCGCGCGTGTCATTGATGACGACGATCTGTTTCTCGACTGTTTCCCCTGGGTAGAAGTTGTGGTCTCTGCTGGTCACGTGGGACGGCTTGCCGGCAATGTAAGCAAAGGCCGGGCGAGTAACACGCAGCCATGCTTGGGTCAGGTTTCCGACTTCAAGCCAATCCTCCTTGGAGTGTGAATAGGGGAAGCCGCCCTCGACCTCCTGGTACTTGTTCGGGGCGTTCCGCCAGTCGGCGCTGTAGCCGGGTCGCTGCAGGTTCTCCCAGTCTGTGGCCATCGGAAACACCGGCAGTTCGCGGTCACCCTTCTTCCAGCCATCGGCCATTTGCACGCCCGGTTTTCCCTGCGTGGGGTTGTCTTTGATCCGGAAGAGTTCGCTGTAGTACCACGTGTTGATGCCCGAGACGCCGAACGCGCGGAAGGCTGGCAAGTTCTCGGTGACGTACAGCGCCTGGACTTCGCGCTCGTTGGGGGCGTCGAAATACGGCGTGTTCACGTTGATGGGATACGACCAGAACTTCCAGCCCTTCGCATGCTTCTTCCACTGCTCGGCTTCGGCGCGCAGATTTGTCTTCTCCTTGTCGCTGATCTGATAGGCGATGTCGCCGCGGAACTGCGCGCCCCAGCCGGGCAAATGGTATTCGTGCCTGAGCGCCGAACCGTAGAAGTACGCTCCTTGTTTGCGCATGCCTCCCTGGCGGCCAAGTCGTGGCTCTTCAAGCGGGGTCAGGACCTCACCATTGGCCTCAATTTCGTAGCCGCGGAACATTGTGAAGTCCGCATCCACCGCGTTACCAAACTCAGTCGGGAAAACGGGCTTCTTGCTCCTGGCGGCCCACGTGCTGAACCACTCCGAGACCTCTTGGACGGGGACGAAGTTGAGGTACATGTTCGGCGTCGCCATGTCGCTGATGCTGCCGCCGTGGTGATAGATCAGCCGCGTGCGATCGAACTTCGTGATCAGGGCTTCCCTGGCCCGCGCCTCCTTCTGCTTGCCGTCGGCGCGCTTGTCTCGATCGTTGGGGCCGGCCGTGAAGTCGGAACATGAATGGATTAGTTCTGGATTTCCGTCTTCCGACATGCCGTAGTTGTTGTGGCTGATCGCGTAGAAGACGACCGACGGATGAGGGGCCGCCTGCCGGACGAAATACTCGGTGTGAGCGGGATCGGCGATTCCCATGGTGAACGAGAAGAGGATGCCGACATCATCGGCGGCGCGCAGCGTCTCTTCGTAGCTGAGGTTGCTGCCAGGGTTGGCGTCGTAGTTGTGCGCATAGACCAGGTTGAAGCCGGCGTCTTTGACACGGGACAGCGCATCCTTGGCGCCGGCGTAGCTCGCGTTGTATACGCTCATCAGCGCGCCGTCGTAGGGGTAGGCGATGACGTGGTAACGGCTCCCGTTCAGCCGGAAGTCCTTGCCATCCAGCCAGAACTCGCGAAACCCGAAGCGCGCCGGGAAGTGCGCATCAATCACGGCGCCTTTGCCATCCACGAGTGCGAGCTGAAGAGTGTACGTATTGGAGGTGGCATTAGTGTCCCAGAGTTTCTCCGGCTTCCACGGCGTCGTGAAGGCGAAGCGGCCAGCGGCCACGTCGGCGGACTTGAACGCTTTGCTCTCGAAGGAATGGATCTTCTTGTCTCCGTCGAGCACATCCCCTTTGAAGCGGTACTCCTGATCGCCGGCCAGGTTCGCCACCGCTGCGTTGACGCCCAGTTCCCATTTGCGTACGGACGGTTCAATCTTCACGTCGCCCAATCGGGCTTTCGCGGGAACGGATTCGAGATAGACGTCTCCGCACAAGCCCCGCCGAGTGACGACAGCCTTGCCTGTGGCAGTGAGGTCGCCTTTCATGAACACGGTCATTTCTTTCGACAGCGGCAGCGCAGCGACGCAGATGGAAAGGGTTTGCCTGTCACCGGGCTTACAGCCGGCAGTGATGTTGAGTCTCCCACCTGGGTAAGACACGTTGCCAGCCAGCTTGGCGTCCAGGTAGACGTTGGCTACGGATTGCAGCCAGTTGATGTCGATGAAAATGTCGCGGCCTTTCCAGTTTGCCGGAAGGTTGATCTCGCGCTGATACCAGCAGATCTGATCGTTGGGGGTCCAGCCGGGATGCGGGTAGCCGCGTTGCGTCTCGCCGGCGCCCATGCCGCGCGCTCCGGGCCAGGAGCCTGGCACCTTGAAGTAGCCCCATTTGCCGGTGGGCGGCGCGGCGGGCGGCAACGCTTCGCCGGGCGCGGGCTTGCGTACGTCCGGCGGCGCGGGCTGGAAGCGCCACAGCCCATTGACGCAGATGCGCTCGCGAGTTGGCGTCGCCTCTCGGTGAGCCTTCTCCACGCTCCAAACGGCTTTGACACCCTCTGGCAGCAGCACGGCGTCTTCGCACACTCCGGCCGTTGACAACAACATTCCACAGGCAACCACCCACAGAGTCTGCGCTTTCAAAGTCATCGGAGTACCTCCTACTGGTCTATCATTTATGATGCACAGTGGAATCTATAGCAATCCTGTTCGGCACGCAATATGCGTTGACCGTCGTCCGTGCGGCGTGCAGGTCCAGCGTGCGCCCGCGGTGGTCCCCCCTTTCGTTAGTCCGGCACCCAGCCCGCCTGAAGCCGCCATGGCCTCGCAGGGAATCATACAGGCTGGAGAGGAGCACCGCGCGCCAGCCAAACGTAGATCCATTATTTTTTCCAAAATAGCCGGCCGCGCGACGGGGCGCCGGGGGTAGCCCCGGCATTCCTATTGGATTCCATGTCCGGGGAAAGGGGGCCCCATCGCGACCTCCCGCAAGGTGCTGCGTTTTGATGTGCTCGACAAGGAACACTATGCGGAGGCCATGACCGCAGTCACCGCGGAGTTGCCGTCCAGCCTGGGGGCTAGGCATCCGTGACACGCCCGGCCAACGTTAGTTGAAGTGCCCCGCTGCTACGGTTAAGACTCCGGATGGGGACTGACTCCAATTTCCAGCCGTTTGGAAATTGGTGTCTGTTCCCATCGGGCAAGGAACTGGAGACAACCTGTGGATCTTTCACTTCAACTGCAAGATCTGCGCCGCATTTCTTTGCCAGCAGGCGTGCAAGCTTTGCCTGGCAATGGCGGATTGCCGAAACTCACAATCAAGAACAGCCAGGCCGAGGCGGAAGTGTATCTCCAGGGCGCGCATGTCAGCGCCTTCCAGCCCAAGGGCCAGAAACCCGTGCTGTGGATGAGTGCCAAGAGCTGGTTTGAACCCGGCAAGCCGCTTCGCGGCGGCGTGCCGATTTGCTGGCCGTGGTTCGGGCCGCATCCGTCAAATTCCAGCCTGCCGGGGCACGGCTTCGCGCGGCTGAAACCGTGGACACTGACGCGCGCGGCTCAGTTGCCCGACGGTCGCACGCAGCTTTGTTTCCAGCTTCGCTCCGGCGCGCAGACCAGGCAAATCTGGCCGGACGATTTTGGGTTGGAGTACGACGTCGCTGTCGGCACGACGCTGGAGCTGGCTTTGCGCGTGCGCAATCCCGGAGCGACTCCGCTGAAATGCGATGAAGCCTTGCATACTTACCTGGCCATCGGCGACGCGCGGCGAGTGGGCATCCGCGGCCTGCAGGGCGTTGACTTCATTGACAAAATGAACCAAGGCAAACTCACGCGCCAGACTGAAGAGACCCTTAATCTGACGGCCGAAACCGATCGCGTCTACGTTGACTCGACTCAAATCTGCGTAGTTCACGACCCCGTCTGGAACCGCACATTGCGAATCGCTAAGAAGAACTCGTGGGCAACCGTTGTCTGGAATCCGTGGATAAAGAAGGCCAAGGCCATGCCTGATTTTGGCGATGACGAATGGCCGGAGATGTTGTGCATCGAAACAGCCAATGCAGCCCAAAACGCTCTGGTCCTGGCGCCAAACGCTGTGCATGAAATGCAGGCGGACATCGGCATAATCTAACATCTGCACAGGGAGAATACTGATGAAACGCAAGATCATCCGCATTGACGAATCCAGGCGCAACGGCTGTGGTCTTTGTGCGAAGGCGTGCCACGAAGGCGCGCTGACGATTGTCAACGGCAAGGCCAGGCTTCTCAGCGAGACTTACTGTGACGGCTTGATGCATGATTCAGCCAGAGGGTTTTCAACATGATCTCTGATGGTGAGAATTGGTTGCGGGCGGCCACATTCAAGAAACCACAATGGATTCCGTGTGGCGCGAGTTTCGCACCGCTTTTATGGCATACCCACCGCGAGAAGCTGGACGACCTGTTGTTGCAGCATGCGTTGATGTTCCCTGGGCACAAGAAGAATCCTGAGGTCTATGATAGCTTTCCGCCGGCATATCGTGCGGGCGAGACGTTCCGCGACAACTGGGGTTGTGTCTGGCGCAACGATATTGGCGGTCTGGAGGGACAGGTGGTTGAGCACCCCTTGGCGGATTGGTCTGCCCTGAGAACTTATCAACCGCCAGACCCGCTCACGAAAACCGAACGCGGAGAGTGCGACTGGGATAAGACCAGGCAACAACTGGCCGATACGAAGAAGAAGGGCTGGCTGCGGTGGGGGAACGGCGAGCGGCTCTTCGACCGTCTCTACTTCCTGCGCGGCTTCAACAACTTAATGATGGATTTTGCTACGGATGACCCCCACCTGCCGGAGCTGATTGACATGCTCACGCAGCATGAAATCAAGCTGGTGAACTTGTGGCTTGAGGCCGGCGCCACTGATGTGATCGGTTTTCATACAGACATTGGGACACAGAAGGCGCTGATGATCAGCCCGGCGAAGTTTCGCCAGTACATCAAGCCGATGTTCAAGAGGATCTTCCAGACCGTGCGCGCCGCCGGCGCACTCGTCTCGCTGTCATCTGACGGCTGTCTGCTGGCTATTGTGGACGATCTGGCCGAGTGCGGCGTTAATGTGCAGGACCCACAGCTTCGCGCCAATACGCTGGAAGGCATCCAGCGCGTTTACAAAGGCAAACTGTGCATCAACCTCGATCTCGACCGCCAGATGTTCCCCTTCTGCACCCCGGAGGATATTTGGAACCAGGTGCGCGAGGCCAAACAGCGGCTCAATTCCCCGGAGGGCGGACTGATGATGTTCGCCGCCGTTTACGACGACATTACGCCTTTGAAAAACATCGAAGCGCTCATCGCCGCCATGGAAGAGCTCTGCCTGAAACCCAAAGTCCAGGGGTAGGCCCGGCCTTTCCCGTCCGTGCGATTCCAGTTCTCACGCCGGCAGCGCGTGACCTACGGCGCTGATGGCAGGTCATTAAGACAGGCCTTCCATCTCTGGTGGTTCGATTTGTGTGTTACCTGTAGGCTGTTTGAACGCCTACCGTCCGGCGAGGATTCCCATCGCGACGATCTTCTCCGCAAGCTCCATCGTCTTCACGGCGTCAGAGAAATTTGAGCCGGGCGGCGTCTTCGTCTTCACGCCATCAATGAACTCCCGGTGTTTCGCGAGGAAACCTGCGTAGCGCCAGATCTCGCTCCCGCCGGCGATTTCCTTCGCGTCGTGGACAACGCCCTGCGTGTCGCCATTGGCGTAGAGGATGCCCTTGCCCTCGTGCTCGGCGTCCACCCAGACGCCAGGGGAGTGCATCTCGACCTTGAAGATGCGCCGTCCGCTCGCCCACGTCGTGACCATAACGCCCACGGCGCCGGTGGAGAACTCGATCAGCGCAGAGACGGTGTTGTTGTCCGGCACGCCGACGCTCTGCATGACGCTGTGCACCTTCAACGCCTCGCCGCCGCACATCCAGCGGATCGTGTCCACGGCGTGGATGCCATCGTCAATGAGACGGTCGCGGAGGTCGGTGTAGGGCACGAGGCTGCACTTGAAGAAGACGCAGCAGGCGTGAAAGATGGGTCCGCGCTTCAGGCACTCCTCGCGCAACTTCACAATCATGGGCGTGGCGCGGCGCTGGAAGCCAACCTGCGTGATGCAGCCGTGCTTCTCCGCCAGCCGGGCAAGGTTCCGGGCGGAGTGGAGGTTTACGCCCATTGGTTTCTCGATGAAGAGGTTAAGCCCCTGCGTCAGGCACCACACCCAAAGGTCGTACATGATGTTGGGCAGGCCGATGACGTAGATCGCTTCAGGGGCGACGTCTTCAACCATCTTGCGGTAGGCCAGCGGGTCGCGGTCGGCGCCGTAGCGCTTGGCGATGGCATACTTGGCGGCCGTGGCTTGGAGGCGCGCCGGGTTAATGTCGCAGATCGCGGCCAGTTCCACGTCGCTCATCGAGGCCAGCGAAGGGTAATGAGCGAAGTTGGCCTGGTCTCCCGCGCCGACGATGGCGACCCGGACTCTGCGGTCGGTAGATGCAGCGACGGACATGGGGTCTCCTTGCCCTGAGGGCTCACAACTTTACTCCAACAACACACCGACAGGAGACCTTGCGCGGTTATCCTGTCAGCTAACGCAGATGTTTCTCAGGCCTGGCGGCAAGCTCCTGATCTTCGAGAGCTTCCGCATGGGGAAACTGGACGCGTCTTCCGCAAAGTTCCCCGGCCCACAGCGTTTGGCTGACATACTCCAATTGCTTCAGCCTTGGCGGACAAGCCCTTGGCTATGCGGAACCGGCCCCCGCCGCGACCAACCACACTGCCGCCGCCACAACGTTCCTCATGCGCCTCCTCCCGCCGTTCCTCACGCTCCTCTCTGATACACCGCAGCCTTCTCCCGGCAACAGCAGCAGTAACAGAACGGCCGCGCGCACCCCTGTCCCCCAGAGTTATTACGTCTCTCTTGTGCCGTAACGGCTTGCACGATTATTGTTTCGCAGCTCTTGCGCGCCATGTGTCGACAATGAATGCCCTCGGCCACGCCTTCCGGAACAAGCGCAGCGCTCTGGGTCCATCGCCACGTCCGGGCGTGGAGAGCCACAGCCAAAGAGGCAATGGCGGCACGCGATGGAGCAACGATAGGTAAAAAGAACCGCCGCGGCCTTCCGTTCCGTGCCCGCCTTGGCAACACCCACGCGGCAGATAAGTTCGTCAATCTCCTGTCGGCTCACTTTTGTGCGCCCCCAACGCCAACTTCGTCCAGCCAAGCTTTGCCGTCGCCTTCGACCAGCAGCACAACGTTGAAACGCGCCGCCCAATCGGGGATCGTGACTTCCTTCTCGAACTCGGTCCAATCGGAGTCGTTCTGGAGGAATTTCACCTGATCGAAGTTGTTCTTCGTCCAGCCTTCATCGAAGGACCGCACGGCGACGTTGACCTTTACCTTGCCGGCCGACTTCACCCAGCCGTGCAGCTTGAATGTCTCTCCGCCCTGGGCCGGGAGTTGCTGGAATGCCTGGCAGCTCTTGGCGCCGGCGACTTCGACACACAGTGAGGCCGGCCCTTCTTTGAAGACCTCCGTGTCGCGCCGGACCTTCCCCTCGCCCCACCTGCCCGTCCAATCGGCGGGGACATCTGTGCCTTTCGTCATGGCGCCGTTCTTGATCTCGACGCGCTTGGCCTGGTCCCAGTTCTCCGCGGCGAAGGCCTGGTCCTGTGCCGTCGAGACATACTTTTCCGTGCCGGCAGGATTGTAGTCATTGGGCCAGCGCGCTACGAAGTAACCGCGCCCCTGCGTGCCGCAGACAAGGCGTTCCGAATCGAACGGATCAAAGGCGATGGCGTGCCCGCGGAGCATGACCAGGCCGCCGTTGGCTGGCGACCAACTCGCGCCGCCATCGCAGGAAATCCACACACCGCGCGCGCGGCAATGGTCGTGGTAGGGATCGTCATTTGCAAGGGTGGCCAGACGGTCGGAGTTAGCGGGGTCAACCGCGATGTTGACCAGGTAGAAATCGTCGCGCAGGCGCGCCCACTGGCCGGCGTCGTAGCGCCACAGACCAGCGCGCTGGCCACGCCAAGCCGCCAGATACAGACGGCCATGGCTGTCCA
>JBEKKG010000177.1:0-10385 GCA_050010835.1 Planctomycetota bacterium | reverse complement strand
GCCGCTCCGGCGTCAGGCGGGCCAACTCAGCCACCAGCGCATCGGTCGCCTCAGGGCCTGGCAGCTCGCGGGCGGTGCGCAGGCCGATGCCGAAGAGGGCCTTGTCTTGCGACCGCAACTGTTCCAACAACAGCGGGACGCCGGCGGCCTGGCGCGCCAGAATCGCGCCGCGAATCCCTTCGAGCACGCGCTGCTTGGGCACGTCCGCCTTGCGGATCATGTCATACAACTTCAAGGCTTCTTCGGTATTGCCGTCATTGAAGGACCGTTCCGCGCACAGAATGCAGCCCTCGGCGACGGCGGAGCGCACCGCGGTGGGCGCGGGGGCCAGGAACGCCACGAGGGACTTGGTGGCTTCAGCGCCGCCTATGTGGCCCAAGGCCACGGCTGCGGCGGAGGCGACTTCAGCGTCGGCGTCGTGCAGTTTCTGCGCCAGCACCTCAACCGCCTTGGCATCGCGGCGCACGCCGATGGAGTTGAGCACTCCGACCAGAGTCCTGCCGTCCACTTTGGCGATGGCCGCACGCAGCGCTTCATCCGCGGCTGGATCGGGAATCGCTTCCAGGGCGATGCGCGCCCAGGAAGTAAGGTTCTCGTCCGGCAGCAGCGCCGCCAGCGCCGGGACCGCGGCCTTGGTCCCCCAGACAGCCAATTGCTTGCAGGGCAGCGCCTTCTCCTGCGGCGGCGCATTCGATTCCAGCACCGCGATCAGCTTGTGTTCCCGTTCCTCGGCGGAAGCATCCGCAGCCGCGCAGGCCCCGGGGGAGAGAAGTACCGTACACAGCGCTGAAAGCCCGGCGGCGCCCACTGCAAGCGTTCTGAATTTGAACATCGTCTATCCCTTTCTGCGTAACGCGGGCCTCTCGTCCGCGGTACAACTCCGGTCGTGCACCCGCGTGTGTAGCTCAATCCAAAATCTAAAATCCAAAATCACAAGCGCCACGGTGCGCGCAGCGCCTCCGAGCGCAGCCGGTTGGCTTCATCATCACCGACGAACATGGTTGTCTTGGGATCATAAGTGAGCTTGCGCTTGAGGAAGATGGAAATGCCCGTGGCGTGGCAAGCAATGTGGGTGTGGCAGGCCACGAAATGATTGGCCCGCGGCAGCCCGCGTGTCTTGACGCAGTTGAGGAAATCGCGGATATGGTTGTTGGCCGGGTAGCCGCCAACTTTGGTCCACCTGCCCGCGAGCAGAGCAGGCGAGCTGGCGACGATATCGCCGTTGTCGCCCGCCTCAACCCAGCCCGTCTCCCCCTCGAAGCGCACCGGGCACGACCCCAGCGGCAGCCAGGGGCCCTCGCGGAACACCAGCCTGACCCCGTTGGGGTAGCGGCAGACAGCCTCGCCCTTCTCCGGCGGATTGTATTCGATGGGCTCCAGCAAGTCGGCATCGTTGGCCCATTGGCAGAGGTCCGCGCAATGAGAACCCCATTCCAGCACGCCGCCGCCTACCATCCCGCCGCCCTTCTCGAAGCCGAAGGCGCTGCCCATCATCCCCGCGTTGTACGGACGCCAGGCTGCGGGCCCGAGGTACATGTCCCAGTCCGCCTGTTCTTTGGGCGGCTCAGGCTGCCCCGCCCACCAGCCGCTCATACCGGTTCCCATCCCGCCCGGATGGGCGTAGACAGTCTGGAGTTTGCCGAGCTTGCCGCGCCGGGCCAATTCGACCGCGTATTGGAAGTGAGACAGCCCGCGCCGCTGCATGCCGCCCTGGAAGACGCGGCCGGTGCGGCGGAAAGTGTCGGCCAGCGCCAGGCTTTGGACGATGTTCTTGGTGCAGGGCTTCTCGCAGTAGACGTCCTTGCCGGCCTTGGCTGCGGTACACGCAGCCGTACAGTGCCAGTTCGGCCCGGTGGCGATCAGAACCGCATCAATGTCGGGCCGCGCCAGCAGTTCGCGGAAATCGCGATACATGGCGCAGTCCTTATTGTGGTTCTTGTCGTCGGCCATCTTCTTGACGGCCTCGCGGCGCACGGCTTTCACGTCGGCAATGGCCAGGAACTGCACGTCCTTCTCATTGAGGAAGCAGCCCAGGTCGTAGCCGCCCCGGTTGCCGATGCCGATGCCGCCCAGCGTCACCCGGTCGCTGGGGGACACGTCCCCGTCTGCGCCCAGAGCTGAGGCGGGTATGATGTACGGCCCGGCCAGCGCCGCACCCGCGGCGGCAAGGCCCTGCTTCAGGAAGTGGCGGCGGGCAATGGCTGATTTCTGTTTCACGGTGCTGACCCTTTCTGCCAAAATGGTGTTGCGGACAGTCCACTGGCATCCTAGTTAATACACCGGGAAACGGATTGTAGCGCAGGCATCTTGCCTGCAAGCAAGGGGCAGCGAGGGATTCCGGGGACACGATCCCGATTTCCAAACAGCCGGAAATCGGGTCATGTCCCCGGAATCCCCCGGAAATCGGGTCATGTCCCCGGAATCCAGGAGGAGAACATGAGCGCGGAAAAGACCAAGACAAACGGGGCGCTGGCCGAACTGGCGCTGCACGGCGGGCCCAAGGCCGTGCCCCGCTTCACCGGGAGCGGCCGGCCCAAAATCGGCGCCGACGAATTCGTCGCGCTGGCCGATCTGTGGGGCTACAGCCCCAGAACGCAGGCGGCCATAAGAAAGCTCGTGGAGCGCGAGCGCGATTTGCCTGCGCCGCACCTCGCGCGCTACTACAACCCGCGCCCTTCGCGCGTGGCGGCGCTGGAGGCCTATGCGTGCAAGCTCTTTGGCGTCAAGCACGCGCTGGCGGTCAACTGCGGCACTGCCGCGCTCAACTGCGCGTACATCGCCAGCGGCATCGGGCCTGGTGACGAGGTCATTGTGCCCGCGTACACTTTTCTGGCCACGGCCACGGCGGTGGTGACTGCCAAGGCCCTGCCCGTGATCGCGGAAGTGGACGATTCGCTGACCCTGGACCCCAGCGACGTCGAACGCAAAATTACGCCGCGCACCAAGGCCATCGCGGCAGTCAACATGTCGGGCCACTGCTGCAACCTGGACGCTCTCCTGCGCATCGCGCGCAAGCACAAGCTGCTCTTGATCGAGGACAACGCCCAGGCCTGCGGCGGGCGCTACCACGGCAAGTTCCTGGGGACGATCGCTGATATCGGCTGCTTCAGCATCAGCAGTTTCAAGATCACTGGCGGCGGCGAGGGCGGGATGCTGCTGACGGGCGACGAGCGGCTCTATGCCCGCGCCCAGAACCAGCATGACACCGGCGGCTGCTGGCGGCCGGACCGTTATGCGCAGGAGCGGTTTCCGGGCGAGCTTTTCGTGGGCGAGAACTACCGCATGTCGGAACTGGATGGCACCGTGAACCTGGTGCAGTTGCGCAAGACGGCTGCCCAGGCCCGGCGCTATAACCGGAACTACCGGCGCATTCTGGGCAAGCTTGATGCTGCTGCCGCACTGAAGCCGCGGCGCAGCAACGACCTGCACGGCGACGTGGGCTATAACCTCGTGCTCTTCGCCAAGGACCCGCCGGCGGCGGCGCGGATCGTGGAGGCGCTGCGCGCCGAAGGCCTGGGCTGTTACTGCCGCGGCACGTCCCACGCGCGCGACTGGCACATTGCGGCGTACTGGGAGCAGATCATTGAGCACAAGTCGCCCTCGCGCGAAGGCTGCCCCTTCACCTGCCCGTACCGCCAGGAGCCTCTGCCGGCGTACTCCCCGGACATGTGCCCGCGCACGCTCGATCTGCTGGACCGCGCCATCTCTGTGGGCGTCAACCAGTGGTGGAGCGCCGCGGACTGCGCCAAGGCGGCGGGGGCCATCAACAAGGTGGGCCGCGTCTTGGGCTGACAAACCACATCCACCACAGAGACACAGAGGCACAGAGAAAGGACTTTGGATTTTGGATTGCCGAAACATGGTGAACCGTCCTGTTCCTGTCCTTCTCAGTGTCTCTCTGTCTCTGTGGTGAATCCGTTAAGGCCAGGATTACGTGCGGCTCTTCGCCGGCCAGCCGCGCGCAACGGCAAGCCCGCCAACGGGAAGCCCGCCCACAAGGCCTGAAGGCCACAACGGCAGCGCGCGCGGGAACTGACCCTGGAGGCGGCACGTGTGCTGCAACCTGCTTGACGAGAAGTAGATCCCGGTCCTGGGGAAGGGCGGGAAACGGAAAGCATGAGCAAGCCCACGGTGTACGTTGACACCAACATCGTCTCGATCCGCTACTATCGCGGTGCGGACCCCTTGGCGCTCAAGGAACAACTGGCGACCCGTGAATGGTGGAAACAAGAACGGCCATTTTTCAGACTACTGGCCTCGCTGGCCGTAGAAAGGGAAGTGGCTGGCGGCGACTACTCAGCCAAGGAGCGCGCCTTGGCAGACGTATGCAGATTGCCGTACCTGCCCTATCTCCCTGCCGTTCTGGATATTCGAGACAAGCTGCTTTCCGCGCACGTAGTGCCGTGACGAAAGAAGTTGACGCACTTCATCTGGCTTTTGCCACGGTGTATCGTGTAGACTATCTGTTGTCGTGGAACCGCGCTCATTTGGTAAGCGAGGAGACACAGGCGAAACTGGTGGGGTTCCAAGTGGCCTTTGGCGTGCGGACACCGCTGGTCGTGTCACCGGAGAGCATCCCCAAGGCCGCGTTGGGCGAGGACATCAGAAGGAGAGACTGACATGCCAGAGAAGCACATGCAGGACCAGGAGAGCGAAGAAGTGCGGCGTTGCCGCCAGGTGCGCCAAGCCTGTCGACTCCTTTCAATCGCGCCATTGAAAGGAATCGGCATTTTCCTAACTGTACTTAAACAGTCCCGACCAGGGCATAGTAGTTCTTCTGCACTGGTGTAGAGGATCGGTCACATCGTCCTCACGTTTTGCCTTTACTGACAAAATGCAGGCACACCCGTTCCAGCGGTCCAGAATCCCATGGAGGGCGGCCTGCGCGGCGCTAACCTGCTCACCCACAACTTAACCTAACTCGCACGGCACGTGCCAAATGAGCCGCCCAAGGTTGCCCAGCCGCGCTCAGTCCCGTGTTTTCCGATAAGTCCTTGGCGCCGAATATGATGTATAACCTGCTGTTCTTGCAGCGCTCATCCCCGTGCGGCCCTGGAATGGCATGTTTGAGTATAAACGCACGAGGTCCGCATGGATGCTAGTTCAAAACTTGACATCGGCAACTGTTTGTCTTCTATGTTCTTACCTTTCTCTTGATCATGCTCCTGTCAATAACTTGGCAGTAGCTTTAGAGGCAAGCCGCCAGTGCATTCCTGGCTCGAGTCTAAATGCTGACATCCCGCTCTTGCAGGACCTGTCCCCGCGACGAGCACCCTTCCGCCGCCGCCTGAGACAAACAGAATTGAAGATTGACCCCCAACGCGCGCAATCTGAATTTTTAATTTGCAATTTTCGATTTTCAATTTTCAATTCTGTTGTCGTTAGCGCAAGGCTGACCGCTGCGGTGGAACGGCCCGCCACACTTCCACACGCCCACCAATTGCAGGGCGGAGATAGGTTTTGAAAATCCAATCTTTGAGGTCGCAATGGTTCTTGCTCCTGGCCCTGGGGCTGGCCGTGAGCGCGCACGCCGCCAACCAGCCGCCGCGCTATCGCTACGGGGAAACCTGGTGGGAAGAATACGAAAGCGATAAGGACACCCGGCTGCTGCTGCACTTTGGTCCGGCGACGCCCACCGCCCACAAGCAGCTCTCTGCGTCCGTCAGGCGGGAGAAGGCCGAGGACTCTTCACTTTCGATCAGTGAAGTGCCCGAGGAAACCGGCCGCGGCCCGCGCACCGCCGGCGCGAGCGAAATGCCCGCCGAAGGGCCTAGTCTCAAGCAACTCCCGCCCGTGGACGAGAAGAACGTCCCGCCAGGCATGCTCCTGGACTACAGTGACGCGCGCCGCAACGTCGAGTTGCGAGCCGGCCTGAAGATCGTTCCCGACGGCCGCTTCGGCAGCGGCTTGGCGTGCGACGGCACAGGGGCCTTGGTTTGCAGGGCCGGCCCGGTGGCCTCCATCGAGGGCTGGTTCAAGGTGGACGCCTTACCGGCGCAGGAAGCCTGCCTCTGGTCGGTGGCCCGAGATGAGTCGCGCCTGCTGCTGCGTCCCGACGGCAGGCTGGAACTGCGGCTGGCGAAGCCGCACGGCATCCCCAGCGCGAAGCACGTCACGCCCGAGGCGCTGCGGATCGTTCTTGCACAGAAGGCGGAGATTGTCTCGCCCGATCCGGTCAGGCCCAATGAGTGGTTCCACGTGGTCGTGTACAGCAAGTCCCACCCCTGTCCGGGAGGCGGCGAACCTTGGGACGCGCGGCTGAAAGTCAACGGCTTCGACGTGGCCTGGCAGTTGAGCGAGCGTTTCAATACCTACAGTTTTCTGGGCACGGGGGAAGTCGAGATTGTTCTGGGCAACAGCGCGGCGGGCGGCCAGGGCTTCAAGGGCTTGTTGGATGAGGTCCGCGTCTCTTCGGCCGAACGCGGTTACTACGAACGGCCCGCGCTGCCTTGGCGCGACGCGCAGCTCGCCCGCCCGTTGCAGTTCAACCGGCCGTTCTTCCGCAACGACAGCACGGTTTTCCACGCCTCGCTCGACAACGGGCTGAAGCTGGACCTCGACACGGCCGGAGCGGGCGAAATCGCTGTCCCTGTCGCCGCCGAAAAACTGGACAGCCTGTGCGTCCCAGGCATTCGCGGCAAGGGCTGGGTCATGGACCCGGAGATAGGTTTCGCGCGCGTGCCGCTCAAGGGCCTGAACACCTCCGACGGCGCGCTCGAATTCTGGCTCCGCCCTGTCAACTGGGATGACATGACCGGTTACTGGCATCACACGCCCCCTTTGCAGAAGGACCTGACGGTCGCGCGCGCGTACGGGAAAGACAAGCGCGACGGCACGCTCAAGCCCTTCCTGAAGCTCCTGTTGCCGCGCGCTTTCAATCTCGAACGCCAGCGTGTCCCCGTGGACCCTGGGCACTGGCTGCACTTGGCCGCCGTGTGGACTAGCAAAGACCCCGCCCACGCGCAGCTTTACATCAACGGCCAGCCCGGCGGACAGGCTTGGCGCGCGAACGCCGCCGAATCCGCGGCCTTGGAGCCGGCTTACGTCGAGTTTGGCGTGAGCGAGAAAGTCTGGGCCACGCGCCGCGAAGCGCCACGCATCGAGATAGACGAGATCGTCGGCTACCGCGCGCCGTTGGCTGAGGACGAAGTCGCCCAGGCGCTGCAGCGCTGGATGGGCAAGCTGGAAGCGATCAAGCTCTACAACGACCAGTTCTCATTCAAATGGTCCTTGCAGAAGCTGGAGTTCTCCCTGACGCCGCTGCTGCCTGAAGGACAATCGGCCGCCACCTGCACCGTTGCGCTGCACGACCTCAACCAGAACGGCAAGCTGGTCTGCGGGCCGGTTGAGAGCAAGACGCTGGACGGCGGCAGATTCTCCTTGCTGCTCAGCGAGGAAAAACAGCTTGCTTATGGCCGTTACCAATTCCGGTTTCAGGCCAAGGACGCCGCGGGCCAAGCGTGCATCTCCGGCACGCGCGACTGGAACTACGAGGAAGAGCCGTGGCGGAACTACCAGGGCGGGATTCTGGACAAAGTCCCGCCGCCGTGGACGCCCATCAAATTCGATGGCGAAAAACTCGAAACCCGCATGACCCGCTACACGCTAGGGGGCAACGGTCTGCCGCTGGAGATCTATGCCGACGGAGTGAACATCCTTGCCGGACCGGTCCAGTTCCTTGAGGACGGCAAGCCGCTGGCGGGCACGGGCGCAGATTTGCAAGGCGTGTATGAAACCAAGGCGTTCTCGGGGGCCGATTTCACAGGCCAAAGCTGCGACGTGCATACGAGCTGGACAGCGGAATACGACGGGATGGTGCGCTACAAGTTGAACTTGACGCCCAAGGGTCGCTTGGCGCGCCTGTCCTGCGTCATCCCGCTCAAGGCCGAGTACGCCACGCGCTACTTGTGCTATCCCGTGGGCGCGCGGGGCGTCTCCACGGGAGTCGTGGGCAAGGAAGATGGCGTCGTGCTCTCCTCACGCACTGATCCAGCGTCGTGGCAGACCTGGCAGGAATACCAGGCCGAACGAAAAAAGGACCCGAAGCTGAGCTGGGAGCAGTTCTGGGCGCCGCGCCGGGCAAAGACCGCGGCCTACGGTTTCTACACCCACGTGGACCTCAACGACATGAACCGCGGCTTGTGGTGGTTCTGCGACAACGCCGCGGGCTGGCAGCAATCCAAAACCACGGGCGCAATCGAAGTGGTACGCTCGGGCGCAGTCGTGTCACTGGTCCTTAACTTGGTTGCCGAACCCGGCGAATACCAACTGGGAGCGCCGGCGTCCCGCCGGCCCATCGTCTTCGCCATTCTCCCGCACCCAGCCCGTCCGTTCCCGGAGAAGTACCGCCTCTTCAACCGCGTGGCGCCGGAGCAGGATGCGCGCGCCTGCGACATCTACGACGCCTTCTTCCCCTGGGCGCAGAACCCCAAGGCGGGCGACATGTGCGTCTTTCCGGCAGCCGACCCGGCCAAGCCGCAGGAGGGGCCGAGCTGGGCCTACGCGGAGAGCTGCGTCCCGCTGATGAAAGCCAGCCGGGCCAGAGGCTGCCGTACAATGTATCTCTCCAAGGCCTGGTTCAGTTGCCGCGCGGGCGCCTACGACAACTGGGAATGGCGCTGCCCCGAAAGCTCCGAGTGCGCGCTGACGCCGTCCTTCGTCAACTACCTCTGCTGGGAGATGAACGAATGGCTGAAGCGCGACATCTGGGACGCGGTTTATCTCGACGAATGCTATGAGCATCCCACGCGGAACGTCGAGGCCGGCCAGGCCGTGCGCCTCCCGGACGGCTCGATCCAGCCCGGCGTGACCAACTTCCAGTTCCGCGAACTGATGAAACGCTGGCGCAATCTCTTCACGGCCAACGGCAAGGACCCGCTGCTCATCGCGCACCTGACGTACTCATTCCAGTACCCCGGCGTGGTCTTCTGCGATTCCTATCTGGACGGCGAGAACCGGCCCATCGTCAGCTTGCGCGGCAACGATTGGATTGACAGCACCTCGCAGACGCAGTTCGAGGTCGTGCAGAACGGGCGGCTCTGGGGCGTCTCGTCGTTCTACATGCCCTTCGTGGCCGAGGGCGGCTTTGAGGACAAGGCGCGCAGCCAGTACCCGCGCTGGCAGTGGCGCATGGCCCGGCAGGCCCAAAGCCAGTTCGCGCACTACGAGACGGCCACGGTCTACGAGGGGCAGGGCGCGCAGGTCTACAAGCAGTATTGGAAAGACGTCCTGGGGTGGGGCGGGGGAGACCCCAAGGCCACGTTCCATCCGTATTGGGACAACGCGGCGTATCTGGAGTGCGAGGACCAGGGCGGCGCCAGTGTAGCGCAATCCTCTGGATTGCGCCCCTTGGTGTCCTTCTATCGCCAGCCCGGCAAAATCCTGCTCATCGCCAGCAACCGCGGCAAACAGGACCGCGTGCTCAAGATCAAACTGAACCTGCAAGGCCTGGGCTTGCGCGCGCAACCCGCGGCCCAGTCCCTGGACGGGTCGTTCAGCCCGCCGCCCGGCGCGGACTTCTCGGCTGCGGAGTTGAGTCCGAAGGCGCGGGAGAAACTGCTGGCCGAATCGTCCACCAAGGCCAATGAGACGCTGGCCGGCGAGAAGAAGCACGACCAATTGGAGGAACTGGCCAAGGAAGACCTGGCGTTAGAGGACCCTGCGGTTACCAAGGCCCGCCAGGCCGGGGAACTCGAACCCAAACTGCAGGGCGCGGTACTGCTGGTGCCTGTGCGGGCCAGGGATTTTCGGGTGGTGAAGATCGAGTGATTTTCGTAGCCGTTCAGTCCGAGCCGCGACCGTGAGGGAGCGGCGGCGAGGGGGGAAGAGGGGATGAGGCCCACGGCGCGGGGGCAGCCCCCGCCGTTGGGATGGTCTGTCCCTTCTTTTTCTATAGCATCCCGGCATGTTTTTTGGAAATGTGTTGACCTCATGCCCCTGGCAAGTACACTAATCCCTGACTAGATCACGAATGACCGCCAGCGAGCGGTCTGAGGCCCAAGGTTGCAGACGTCCCAAGCGGTACATAAGGCGCGGAGAGGGCATCTTAAGGAGGGGGCGAAAATGACAAGCGCGCGGAGCCACAGCGGAAGAAAAGGCCCGGCCTGTCTCCTGGAAGCGGTGCATGACAGTAAATGTACCGCGGGCGTCCCGCCCGCCAGTGGCCCGCGGGGACAGCTCCAGGACGAAGGCGGGCGGGACGCCCGCGGTACGCTCTGGGCTGCGCAGATACGGTCAGGCACCCTCCTGGCAGCGCTGGCCTGCTGGTTCCTGGCGGCGCAAGTGGCACGCGCTGAGAATGTGGCGGCCACCGTCCCCGTTGGGACAAATCCCAGGGCCGTGGCGGTCAACCCGGTCACCAACAAGATTTACATCGCAAACTATGG
>JBEKKG010000176.1:0-13150 GCA_050010835.1 Planctomycetota bacterium | reverse complement strand
TGCCGCAGTTCGTAGAGGCGGGCCACGACCTGCTCGGCGGCATCGAGCTGTCCCAGCGCGGACAGGGCCATCACGCGGTGCGTCTCCAGCCGCCATTCCTCGGAACTGTTGCGCGGTGCCGAATCCAGCAGCCCGTTCCAGAACTCCAGTGCCTCCTTCGGCCGCTTCGCCCAGTACGCGGCCAAGCCCGCCAGGAAGCGCGCTTCGCGGTGCGCGGGTTTGAGGGCCAGCGCCTGCGAGAACTTCTCGAATGCCGCGGCATATTCTCTTTTCCGCTGGCACTCGCGCCCCGCATTGAGCAGCGCTTCCACGGGGTCCGAGGCCGGCTTGGATGCAGCGGGTTCACGGGGGGCCTCGCCCGGGACAGCCAGCGCCGCGCAGACAAGAGTTGCGGCGCAGATAGAACGCAATTCAACCATAAGCCAACCTGCTCGTCTGTGAGCGCGCGTGGCACGGGCGCGCTCTGGGTGCATCACCGGAGTTGTGCCACGGATGTGGCCGCGCCGGCTGTTTGGCGCGGCCTCATCCGTGCCAGCGGGTAGCACGGATAAGCCGCCGCGTTGCGGCGGCATATCCGTGGCACAAGCCCGATGATGCACCCTATTCCCCCGCCTTCGCCGGCACAACCGCTTCCTTGGCGACCTTCAGCTCCACTGCCCCGACCTTGATCCTCGCATCCCCAAAGCCGTGGAAGACCCGCACCTTGGCCGACTGTTTTATCGGCTTGCCGTCCAGGCTGCGCAAGGTGAAGAATGCGGGCGCGCCGTAGTTTATCCCGTTGAAGTTCAGCGCGCAGAAGGCCACGAATGAAGGTCCCGCGACTGCGAAGCCGTATGGCGGCAAAGTTATCTCTCCCCAGTCCTTTGAGCGGTACTGATAGTTGCTCGCGCCCAGGTTGACGATCGTCTCGACTGCATCCGGGCCTGAGCCAAAGACGGAGCGGCGCACGGCTTGGTTCGTGCCGAGCAACTGGTGTGCCGTCATCTGCATTTGCGACGTGAGCTCGTTGAGCGGACCCAGGACTTCCTGCGTGTTTTTCAGGAAGCGGTCCACAGGATGGAGGCCCTCAGCCCAGCCGCCGTCCGCGCGCACGAACAAGCCGGGGTCGCCTCCGGAGGCCGGCGGGACGCCGGCGCTCCCAGGTGGCAGGAACTCAATCTTGTCGCCGGCCACTTTCAGCTTGCCCGCCAGTATGCGCCGTTCTTTATCGCAGCCGCGGATGTAGGCGCGTTCCGCGAGCTCTTTGAACAGGCCGATGCGGATGTCGAAGTCGCCGCTCAAACCTCCGGGCACGCTGACCGTGAACGGTCCTTCCCGCACCTCGCCGGCCTGCCAATGTGACATGGGGGGCTCGGGCTGGTGGTCGTTCTGGAACTTGATCTGCCCCGCCGCGTCGGTGAAGTGCACGAACACGTGCCAGTCGCCGGTCGGGGCTTTCTCCACGGCCCAGCGGTAACTAATGGAGAACTGGCGCGGTCCCGCCGCCTGGACCTCCGACACGGCGGGCTGCAGCGCGAGCACCTCCGGCTCAGGCTGCTTCCAATAGAGATGTCCCGGCACGCTGTGATAATTGAGCGTGCGGCCGATGTTGACGTGGTGCAGCACGTATTCGGCGGCGGAGTTGATGTCGTAGCCGTATTTGCCGTACATGGCGATGCAGTCGCGGTAGACGATCTCAAAGAGCGGCACGGAGACGCCGCCGAGTTTCTTCAGCAGGCCGGCGTCGTGATAATAGGTGCCGCTGACGCCGGTGAGGCCCTCGAAGTAATCCGCATGCGGGATGGCCCATTCCCGCCCGCATTCGCTGCCGAAGATGCCGAAGACTTCGCGCGCGTAATCGGAGAGCGCCTGTTTCCAGTGCATGTCGTCGCGGCGCGTGAGCGGGTGTTTGGGGTCAAAGCATTCGCACAGGCCCGCGGCGTAGGTCGTGTCAATGAAGTAGGCATCGGCATCCGTCAGCTTCTGCACCGCCGCTAGATTCTGCGGACGCCTGGCCAGTTCCAGGGCCTGCTGCGAGCAGGTCAGGTAGGCCCGGCCGCCGGCCCATTTTCCGCCTTTCACCAGCTTGCCATCGGGAGTCTTCATGATGAAATCCTCGTTCCACGAGGGCGAATCGCGGTAGATGTCCTGGTAGTTGTCGTGCAGGTCGAAGAGGTAACCCAGCGCGCGCACGCGCTTGGCGCACGCCGCCAGGGCCTCGTCTCCGCCGCATTCGGGCGCCGCGGGCAGGATGTCGGGGTGCTGGTTGTCATAGCCGCGTTTGATCCAGCCGCCGATGATGAAATGCACGCGGTCGAGCCGCAAGTCGTTCTTAAGGTGTTCCGCCACCTGCGCGGCTTCATCGAACGTCCAGTTTACGCTGTGGCTGAGTTCCTTGGTGCTGTCTTCGCTCATCTGGCGGCTGAGCGTGCTCCACAGCTTGACGTTGGCCGCGCCGAAGAGTTTTTCGCGGCTGGGATGGCCCTTCAGCTTCTCGTCCCAAGTCACCAGCCAGCCTCTTTCCTTGGCCAGCGGACGGTACGCTTGCGCGATAGTGACGTAATCGCCTTTGCCGAGGAAGGACACCGTGAAGCTCTTTGCCGTTTTGCGCAGCACGAGCGACAGTGAAAGCATCTGCCCGCTGGGAGCGCCGGCGTCCCCGCCGGCAGGAGTTGTGGTGCGGGCGTCCCCGCCCGCATCTCGCGCCGGCAAGGCGCTGCGCACTTCGGCCGCCGTGTACGGGTCTTCCCAGGAGAAGAGCACAGCCGCGCCCGCCTTCACGGCGCCGCACATGGCCATGTGGCAGCCTTCATAGGTATACGTGTCGAAGGTGTGAGTGAACGCCAGGCCGCTGTCCGCGGGGATGAGCAGGCCCTCGCGGGTGGGCATGACCAGGCAGCCCTTTTCTGCACCCCTGACAGCGAAGGCTTCGTCCAGCAAGCGGACGTTCTCAACGTGGAGCTGCGGTTCCGCCTCATAAGAGAAATCCAGCGCCTTGCCATCCGGCCGGGCGGAAATCTTCACGCGCAGCGTACCGCCGGCGTCCCCGCCCGCCCTGGGAGCGCCGGCGTCCCCGTCGGCAGGCAGGCTGAAAGCCTGCCCTACGTCAAAGGCCAGCTCCAACGCCTTGTCAGCCTGCTTGATTTTGCAGCGGCTCAAGTCGCGGGCCTGCTTCTTGCCGCCGAGGTCCAGCAGCACGGCGCCGAAGCGCGGGCGGTAAGCGTTGGAGCACCATTTCACTCCGCCCGCGAGATCGCTGATCTCGTAACGCCCGTCTTCCGGCGAGACTTGGAAGCGCAAAGCGGGCGTCTCGAATCCCACGGGATCCTGCAAAGGGGCAGGCGCGCCGGCCGGCGCAGGTTCGGCAGCCAGCATCTCAGCATTTCTCGACACCATGGCAGTTATTACTCCTAGAAGTATGCGCCAACTCCAAGAACGCATTGTCAGCCTCCCTGCTCCTCTGGATGCGCGCCCGCCAGCCGCCAGGCGCGCGCCAGCAGTATGCACCCTCCCGCCAGCAAGGCAACCAACGTCAGCCCCTGGACCCAGCCGCAAGGTGAGCCTACCTGGAAGCGGCGAGTCGCAGGCTCCATGTACCACGTGGAGCAGTGCAGAGCCCCCGTGAAAATGCTGGTGTGGAAGGGGCGCACGCCGTCATCGCGCATGAAGCAGGCCGCGCCGATCATCAGGAAGACGATCAGTGTGTAGGCCAGCCCGCGCACAGGAAACCGCCGTTCCAGCCACTGCCCCGCCACCGGCAACCCCAGCGCCCACAGGCCGGTTAGCGGCAACAGATATCTGTACGTGGTGATCCACAGGTCCCGATAGCACAGCCAGAAAAACGTCTGGGCGGCCAGCGCGGCCAGGACCGGCAGCAGCAGCTTCCACTCTGATTGTTTTCCCTCTCCCCTTGGGGGAGAGGGCAGGGTGAGGGGGCTCCGCCCACGCCAGCACAGCCAGACGGTCAGGGCCAAGGCTGGCGCCAGCCAAGGTGTGCGCAACAGCCACCCGCCTATTACGCTCAAGTTCCGCGGGATGTACGCCAGGCGGATAAACTCGCGCGCTGCGGCCCCGTAGTAAGCATGGTAGGAGCTGGTGAACGGGCTGCCGTAGCGGCTATAGTTCATGTACAGCATCGAACCGGCCGCGAGGACCGGAACAGCGGTCAGCAGCAGCACTCGTCTCAGGCGCGGGCCCACAGGCCCCTGCTCCAGCAACAGGACCACTGTCATGCCGGACCACAGGGCCGCCGTCGTGGGCAGGGACGAGTTGTGCGCCATAGGCATGAACCCCAGCCCCGCGCCCGCGGCGAGCAAGCAGCCACTCCTGCCGGTGCGGACCGCCTGCGCGAAACTCCAGATAGCCAGTAAACTGCAAGCCAGCACCAGCTCCTCCGTGAAGAAGTGCTGGGTGTACGTTATGACCGGGCTGCTGAACGCGAACAGCAGCGACGCCCAGCAGGCCGCCCGCGCCCCGCACCCCAGGCTCATTGACCAGCAGAAGAACAGCGCAACCGCCGCGGCCCCGAGGACCGGGACCGCCAGAGCCGTGATGCCCCGCGCACTCACAGCGCCGCCCGTCGCCCAGGAGAGCAGCCAGCCCGCGTAGACGAACGGCCCCGCGACGATGGGTAGCCCCAGCGCATAACGGTTGTACACGGGCGGGTCCACGCTCACCCGCAAGTCCCCCTTCAGCCACAAGCGTTGCGCATCATCCAGGTACTCGCGCACGTCCAGGTAGCCGCCATCGCCGCCATAAAACGCCAGGAAGATCAGCAGCGTGCCGCCGAAAAGGCGCAAGGGGGTGCGTGGCGCATTGGGCGCGTATTCCCTCTCCCCTTGCGGGAGAGGGCGGACGTGAGCGAAGCGAACGCCGGGTGAGGGGGCGTCCGGCCCTCCCCCTACCCCCTCCCGCAGGGGGAGGGGGAACAACGGCCCGCCCAATGCGCCACGCACCCCGCGCAAGGGGTTCTGCCAATACTGTCTTGTTTCCACCGCGCCCATTGTATACTCTCGACGAATCAGCGGGAGCACCCATGGCCAAAGTACTGGTTTTCATTGTCGCGTACAACGCCGAATCCACCATCGAGGCGGTGCTGGAGCGCATTCCCGCAGGCATCCTGGGAATGGATTATGAGATCCTGATCATTGACGACCAGTCCGGGGACCAGACTGTCAGGCGGGCGGAGGTGTTCCGCAAGACGCATGGCGGCTACCACCTGACCGTGCTCTCCAACCCCGTAAACCAGGGGTACGGCGGCAATCAGAAGATCGGCTATCAATACGCCATCGAGAAAGGTTTCGACGCGGTCGTCCTGCTGCACGGCGACGGCCAGTACGCGCCGGAACGGCTGCCGGAGATGCTCCAGCCCATCCTCGACGGCAAGGCCGAAGCGGTCTTCGGTTCGCGGATGCTGCTGCCCTGGGGCGCGCTGAAAGGCGGCATGCCGCTCTACAAGTTCGTCGGCAACCGGATTCTGACCCGGTTCCAGAACTGGCTGCTGCGCTCCGCCCTCTCCGAGTTCCACTCCGGCTACCGCGCCTATGCCGTGCGCGCTTTGGCGGCGGTGCCCTTCCAATACAACACCAACGGGTTCCATTTCGACACCGAGATCATCATCCAGTTCATGCTGAAGAAACACCGCATCGTGGAGATCCCGATCCCGACCTACTACGGCAACGAAATCTGCCGCGTCAACGGCCTCAAGTACGCCTGGGACGTGATGCGCACGACGGCGGGCGCGCGGCTGCACGAGTACGAACTGTTCTACCGGCGCAACTTCGATGTCCATCCGCCCGAAACGAAGTACCGGCTGAAGCTGGGCTACCTCTCCTCGCACACCGTGGCGCTGGCCGAGGTGCGGCCGGAGTCCCGCGTGCTGGACATTGGCTGCGGACAGGGGCTGTGGGCCGCGGAACTGAAGAAGCAGAAACAGTGCCACGTCGAGGGCGTGGACCAAATCCCCGTTGCGGAGGGGCCTGCCGGCCTCGACGGCTACACCTGTTGCGACTTGAACTGGGGCGAGCTGGCGCTCCGCAGCGACGGCTTCGATTTCATCGTCCTGCTGGATGTCCTGGAACACCTCGACACGACCGCGGAACTGCGCCTGCTGGCCGCCATCCGCGAGGGCGCCGCCCAGCGCAAGCCGGCGGTGCTGATCAGCACGGCCAATGTGGCCTTCGCCATCACGCGCGGCATGTTGTTGCTGGGGCAATTCAACTACGGGCGGCGTGGCATTCTGGACAGCACGCACCGCCACCTGTTCACGCGCTCGTCGCTCCGGACGCTGCTGGACCAGGCCGGCTACCGCATCGAGAAGGTTCGCGCCATTCCGCCGCCGTACCCGGAGGTGCTCGGCAAGGGCCTGCTCAGCCGCCTTTTCTTGTGCGCGCATGGGGTGGCGAACTGGCTGCTGCCCTCCGTATTCGCCTATCAGTTCTTCGTCGTGGCGCGGCCACTTCCCACAGTAGGGCAGTTGCTCGACGCGGCACTGGAAACGTCGCAGGCTGGTGCGGGGGGAACAAAGGCAGATTGATTGTACTTTGACTCCTCTCCGCGATTTCCCCGATCACGGAACGACCGTCTTCAGGGCTTCCTCGAGCTTGGCGAGTTCGCCTTCGTGCAACCGATCTCGCGCCGGGCTGGAACGGAGGCACCGGACGAGTTTGAGGCCCGCGCCGTCCGGGAGAGCGCGAAGTATGGCGACGCCCGGATCGTTCACCGGCTGGGGATCACCCTTAATGATGAACAAAGCTAGGCTCAAGCCGATGGCTGCGACGGCCTCCTTGTCGTCGGACCTGAGTATCTCTGCCACGGCGTCCCTCGTTTTCCTTTGGTCGTCGCTCGTTTTCCTGTGGTCGTAGTTCACGAGGCTGCAGATTTCCTTTTCGGCTGCCAGAAGCGCAGGATCAATGGGTTTTTCGGACAGCTTACGTGAAAGCTCCAGCGCAGAACGGTACTCGTACACGTTCGCGGGCGCGGCAAGAATTCGAGGGAGTATCGGCGCGGCATCCTTGGCGTCAACGGCGCCGCAGGCGAGGAGTTCCTTGTGGACATTCTTCTTGCCCGCACCTTCATCGAGCCACTGAACGTAGAGTTTCTCCGCGTCCTTCTTCGGCACGTAGAGCAGAGCGGAACGGGCCGCTGCAGAAACGATTTGGTCGGCAGAAGAAACGTAGGCCAGCAATTGCAAGCGGGCTTCGTCAGCCTTGAAGTAGCACAACACGCCAACCAGTTGCGCTCGTTGTGGGTGCTTGTCGGCGACCGCGGCCTGGATGGCTGGAAGCGCCGCCATTCCCGCTTTCACAAGAATAGGACCGGTACTGTTAGCGGTGCAACCCCCTTTGTCTTTGACGCCGAGGCCACGGATGGCGCCTTGGATGGGATCGTCGCCATTCTTCAGGGCAAGTTTTGCCTGGATGCCAATCCATTCGTAGATCGGCGCGCAGGCATAGAAAGTGAATCCCTGGCTTTCGCCCAGGCAAACGATCTCGCGATGCTGCTGGTGTGGTTGTTCCGTGAAGGCCAGTTTGTCTTTCAAGGCGGCGCCCGTCTGGGCATCGGTGGGGATGAGCCAGAACTGGACGTGGTCGTCGAAGCGGTCCATTATCTTGAGGCGCTCGTCCTCTGGCAACTGCATGGCCTCGAGCCTGAGTTTCACGCTGAGATCCTTGCTTTGGGGTAGGTCTTTCAGATACCACGACGTGCTGCGGAAGAGCACTGTCCAGGCCGCGGGAGCACCGGGCAGGATGACGGCAGTGGGGCCGGAGAGGAGTTCCATGTTTCCGCCCGCGCAGCGCTGTTTGACGGCGGCACCGAGTTGGTCGAGGAGTTCCTTCGAAGGAGGAGTCCGGTCAGCGGCGGATGCGCAGCAGAGCGTAAGCAGGACCGAGCAGAAAGGGAGCAGTCTCTGCGACATAGGATCGTCCTCGGGTGGCCATGCCCTTCGGACCGAAAGGTACTCCTGACGGAACATCCTTCTGACTTTCTTGACGAACCTGCTGCTCAATCTGCTGCACCGATTCCTGGCAGGTGGTTTGTTCATCTGCGCAAGCAGGGCGGTCTTACTGTCGGGGCAGTAGCACATTCCCTGCAACACCGCAAATCCTTTGGTAATTTTACTACTCCACCGCTGAGACCTTGGCCTGCATATATGCAGAGCATCCTTGCCGGGGACTGCTGGACACAAAGACCTCAAATCCTTTGGTAATCTTACCACTCTCCGGCTTGGGGCCTTGGATTGCATAGGTGCAGAGTCTTCTTTGGCAGTGATCAACGCGCTCGTCGGCATGTCTGATGGGAGTTATGGGAAGTAGGGGAGTCATGCGAAGGCACAACGCCCGCTCGGGCATATCTCCTGTCAGTTACCACCTGCCACTGCCACTTGCCACTCGCCTCTCGTCCCTCACCCCTCACCCCTCACCCCTCACCCCTCGCACCTCGCCCCTATGTGTTCATCTGTGTTTATCTGTGGCCAAGAGCCGTTCCGGGCTGTGGTTGGTGGACGGAGCGCTTGCTGGCTGGCGCGGTGCGGACACTGCGCTTGCTATTTTGCGCGCCAGGGCAGACGGGCTTGCCGGGGTGCAGGCGGCGGCACAGGCGAGTATACCGGCCAGGGTGGCCGCGCTGGAAGGATGGGCGAGGGGCGAGGGGTTAGGGGCGAGGGACGAGGGAACGGCACAAGCGGGGACGCTTGTGCTACACGGGGCGCAGGCGGGGACGCCTGCACCACAATTTTGAGATGCTTGGAATTGTGGTGCAGGCATCTTGCCTGCACTCAAGGCAGGTGCAGGCGGGACGCCTGCACCACAAGGCTGGGCAGTTTGGGCCACAAGGTCCTGCATTTGTGGCAACCTCAGTCCCACCTTGAGGCCGTCCTCTTCAATGAGTTTGTCGAACTGGGCGGCCTTGAGCATGGAGTTGGCCAGCCTCAAGTACTGCACGGCCTTCCGCTCGGCGTCCCTGTCGCCGGCCAAGGCGCGCATCAGCAGTTGTCTGGCGCACTCTTCCCAAAGCCGGTACAGCGACATGGCGTTCCACTGCTCCCTGTTGCGGGCCAGAGTGGCCGCGATCTCCGCCTGGCGCGCGGCTGTCACCTCCGCGAGCTTCTTCTCGCCTTCCTCGGAGTCGAGGTACTCCTCAAACGTCTTCCTGGCCAAGTGCGCGTACTGCGGGAATTTCGTCCGCACAATCCGCAGGGTTTCGGAGACGTTACAGCCGAGTTCAACGTGAATCGTGACGATGGTTTCCCAATCGCGCTGATCGTATTTCTGTTCCATTGTATTGCTCCTCCGTGGGGCGATCCTCTGGATCGCCTGTCCCATTGGCTCCGCAAGCGGGGCGAGCCAGGAGGCTCGCCCTAAGGCCACACTTGCATACCATCAGTAATAGTATCATCATTCTTTAGAATGTCAAATGAAAAATCAAAGAAAAATGTACTTTGGTCCCAGGGATGCGGCGGAAGGCTCAACCGGATAACGCAGTGCCATTTGAGCGAGCTGTTTGAGACCTATTCACCGACCAAGGCCAAAGCCTCATTGAGAACACGGTCCGACAGATACAAGCCCGTTGCGCGCAGCCTTTCGGCAGCGGGCCGTGCCGCAGGAATAACACCGCGCTGTTTAGCCCGCAGGACAAGGCCAAGACAGCCGCGGACCGGAATGCCCAGGGCTGCAGCGCACCGGCGGGCCGCCAAGTCGTCGAGGATAGCGATTGTGCCAGGATGCGCGGCCGCCCAGGCCAGCACAGAAGACTCGCCATCACCGAGATCCCACGCCTGGATCTGGCTTGGAACGGGGATCACAGGCACGATCTTCAGCCAGGCAAAGTCCTTCAGCACATGCCCCGATTTGCCGCGATTATAGGCGCGTACTTCTCGCGCCACGTCATCCGGAACCAAGACTGGTTCGCCGGCCAGTCTAAGGAACTCCATCAAGCCCGCCTTGGCCAAGAGAATGAGTGGGGACGCGTTCACCACTGGCGGCTCAGCCATGAGCGAGTTCCTGCTTGAGATCCTCCATATCCACTACCAGCACGTCCAGTTTCCGGCGGGCCAGTTCATCCAGAAAAGCCAAGCGCGTCATCCCTGCTATCTGGCCGGCCTTGGTACCTGAAACCTGGCCTTGGTGATACCAGTAGATCGCCGCCACCAGCCTCATCTCTCGCGCGAACTCCCTTGGCCCAAGTCGCAACGCAGAGAACACCCCATCGGGCAGTTCCAGTTTTACTGTGTGCACCTGTCAGTAAATGCACGAGGCAGAGCGTACCGCGGGCGTCCCGCCCGCCTTTGCCCTCGGATTCTGCCAGCCTGCCACGAGCGGGCGGGACGCCCGCGGTACATTTACTGACATGCACCCCGGCGATGAAGCAAGAATCACTTGACCTGGGTTCACACATTCGTTAACCTGTAGTTATGAGGCGTGTCTTGTTCTATACGACGGCGGCAGGTCGCTGCCCGGTTCAAGAACAGCTTGATGACTGGCCCGACAAGACTGTTCAGAAGATCGCCTGGGTTCTGCGCGTGGTTCGTGATCTCGATCGTGTCCCGGCCAAGTACTTTGAGAAACTGCTGAACACCGAGGAGATCTGGGAGGTCCGGGTTCATGTTGGCCGGAGCACGTTCCGAATCCTCGGGTTCTTTGCCGGCCCGGAGCTGCTAGTGCTGACCAATTCTTTCCAGAAGAAGACACAGAAAACGCCGCAGGACGAGATCCGGCTTGCGGAGCAACGCAGAGCGGATTACCTGATGAGGAGACAACAACATGGATGATCTGGAACGGTACATCGAGAAGCGCAAGAAGGTCTCGCGCGCCTTTGCGCGGGGATTCGAGACGGGCTATGAGCAGTTCAAGATCGGGGTGATGCTGCGCCAAGCCCGCGAGGAAGCGGGGCTGACGCAAGAGGAACTTGCGAAACGGCTTCAGACCAAGAAATCCGCGATCTCCCGCATCGAGAACCACGCTGAGGACATCAGACTTTCCACCCTGGAGAAATTCGCCGAGGCCATCGGCAAGCGCCTGACACTGAAGATAGCTTGAGCGAAACAGATGCTCCCCGTGACCGCTTGCTGACGCGCGCGGCTCGGACACTGGGGTGCATGTCAGTAAATGCGTGGCCCAGAGCGTACCGCGGGCGTCCCGCCCGCCTTCGTCCTCGCGCCCTGCCAGCCTGCCACGAGCGGGCGGGACGCCCGCGGTACATTTACTGACATGCACCCCGGACACTGAATGCTTGCACTTTTCCCTTTTTCCCCCGCCGTTTTCCCTTATCCTCAAACCCATGAGCGCGTTTCCGTTCCTCCTCGGCACCCCCTGGCCTCTGTGGGCCATTGTCTTTGCCGGCGCGGGCGCAGGCGTGCTCACGTGGCGCGGCTACCGGCGCCGCGCGGGCGAGGCCAGCGCTCAACGCCTGAACCTGCTCAAGGCTCTGCGCCTGGCCGGCTGGGCGCTCCTCTTCGCCTGCCTGCTCCAGCCCATCCACCGCGAGTTCATGCGCGACAAGAAAGCCAGCCGCCTGACCGTGCTGCTCGACGACAGCGAGAGCATGTCTTTCAAAGACTCCCGCACCGCGCCGCCGCGCTTGGATGCGGTCAAGGCCGCGCTGTTAGGACCCCAGGCCGCTGCTGAGGCGGCTGCGGCAAAGACTCCGCCCGAGCCGGAACGCGGCGCGCTGCTCAACGTCCTGGGGAACACTTTCAACGTGCAACTCGAAGCTTTCGGCTTGTCCTCGCGCCCCATTGCGCACTTGAACGAAGTGCAGGCCGGCGCGCCGGGCACTGACATCGCCAAGGCCTTGACCGAGTCCTTCACGCGCCTCCGCGGCCCCGACGCCGGCGGCCTGGTGCTCATCAGTGACGGCGCCGACACCGCGCAGGGCGATCTGGAGCGCGTGGCCGCGGCTTACAAGCGGGCGGGCACGCCCATCTATGCCCTGGGAGTCGGCAACCCGGACGTGCAGGACCTGGCGCTTTCACAGGTGCGCTGCCGCCGCACCGTCAGCAAGGACACGCTGGTGCGCGTTGAGGTCGAGGTCACCGCCGCGGGGCTGCCGGACGGCAAGCACTTGGTCTCCATCACGCGGAAAGGCAAGCCCGTGGTCGAGCCGAAGGCGGTGGAACTGAAGAACCACGTGGGCACGGTGGTCTTCGAGTTCCTCCCGGATTCGCAAGGCTTCCTTGAATATGAGGCGCAAGTGGAGCCGTTTCCGGGAGAGCTGGTCACGGCCAACAACAGCCTCGCCTTTGGGCTGGTCGCGTACTCGCGCAAGCTGCGTATCCTCTACATGGAAGGCAGCATGTACGTTCACTATACATACAACAGCCTTTCGCCGGGGATGTATTCCTCGCACCCCTGGCAGCGCTTGTGGGAACATCAGTTCACGGAGAACGCGCTCCTGGAAGACTCGGACGTGGAAGTGGACATGCTGGCCAAGGACTTGTACGGCATCCCGCCCAACATGGACACGGTTCGTTTGAAAACGGTGAAGGAAGCTTTTCCCAAGACCAAGAAGGAACTGTACCAGTACGACGTGGTCATCTGCGCCGACATTCCTTACACTTACTTCACGGAAGACCAGGTGCAGTGGATTGTGGATTTCGTGGGCAAACACGGCGGCGGCTTCATGATGGTCGGGGGTTACGATTCCTTCGCCGAAGGCCATTATCCCAAGACGCCGATTGACCGCATGTTGCCGGTCGAGATGCTCGACGAAACCCACGTGGATAAACACGACTTCAGTTGGAAGCTGACCGACGAAGCCTGGTCGCATCCCATCATGCAGGTGGAGAAGGACGAGGAGAAGAACCGCGCGGCCTGGGCGCGGCTGCCCCAGTTCCACGGTTTCTCGAAAACCACGCGCCCCAAGCCGGCCGCGACAGTGCTGGCCGTCGTGGCCGAAGACGACTTCGAGACACTCTACGGCCCGGCCATCCTGCTGGCCGTCCAGCCTTTCGGCAACGGCCGCTCGATGGCCTTCACTTCCGACACGACCGGAAGCTGGGGGACGGAATGGGAAGACTCCTGGGGGCCTGAAGGCGCCGAGGACCTCAACACGCGCAACCTGTACTTCAAGAACTTCTTCAAGAACACCGTGCGCTGGCTGGCCCACTACCGCATGCAGGCCCCCAACCAGATCGTCACCCTGGAAAGCGACCGCCTCGTCTACGGCCGCGGCG
>JBEKKG010000175.1:0-10429 GCA_050010835.1 Planctomycetota bacterium | reverse complement strand
GTCCAGGCTTCGATTGTAGATGTTGAAGCTGACCACATCGCACAATTCGCCGCAGGCCTGCACCGATTCGCGTGTATGCCAGGCGAAGCGCGGTCCGAGATACATGTGGTTCGGGTCATACTTCTTCAGGATGTCGAGGACCTGCTGGGGCAACAGGCCCGTCTCGCTACAGAGTTCCGCCAGCGTCTTGGGTCCTTCAGCCGCGGCGAGGATGTGGGCGGCCAAGGCGGCGGGCTCGTTCAAGCAATCCAGGCGCTGCTGGAGTTCCGCGAAGACCGCCGGCTGCGCACGCTTGCGTTTGTGTGGGGCCACGTCGAGCACTTCGCCGCCGCCCAGCGTGACCATAGGCGTCTGATGGCGCAGGATGAAGCGGTCGCCGGGGGCCAGCACCACCGGTTCCGCCAGGAGGACCTGGATCCAGCCGCTGGTGCCGGGCGCCATAAGGTCGCCTTCCAGCAGCAGGACCTTGCCCTGCACTTCCGCGGTGCCGGCGTGAAAACGCACCGGCGCGCGGTGCTTGAGCGGGCGCGGCAGCCCCGGCAAGTGCGTCAGCCGCGCCGTGACCAGGCGGCACGGCAGGAAGACGCCGGGAGTCACCACGACCATGCCGCGCGTCAACTCCTGCTTGTCAATTTGCGGGCCGTGCAGGTTCACCGCCGTGGAGTGGCCGGCCTGGCCGTGCGTGATGGGATGGTTGTAGGCGTGCAAGCCCTTGACGCGCCCTTGGTGGCCCGGCGGCAGCACTTCCAGCGTGTCGCCGATGGCCACCTGGCCCGAGAGCGGCACGCCCGTAACCACCGTGCCGAAGCCTTCTTTGGCAAAAACGCGCTGGATCGGCATGCGGAACGGCCCGCTGGCGGCGCGGCGGCGCACCTGGGCCAGTGCGGCTTCAAGCAGCGCCTTGAGTTCCGCGATGCCCTCGCCCGTCTTGCACGAGACAATCACCACCGGCCGGCTTTCCAGGAACGACCCGGCTTCGAGCGCCTTGACGTCCTCAAGGACCAGCGCCAGATAATCCGGCTCAACCAGGTCCTTCTTGGTGATCACCGTCAGGCCGTCGCGCACGCCCAGCAACTGGATGATCTGGAGATGTTCGCGGGTCTGGGCCATCACGCCGTCATCGGCGGCCACGACCAGCATGACGAAATCAATGCCTGTCGCGCCCGCGACCATGTTCTTGATAAAACGTTCGTGTCCCGGGACGTCAATGATGCCGGCGCACAAACCGTTGCTCAATTCCAAGGGCGCGAAGCCCAGGTCAATGGTGATGCCGCGCTCCTGTTCCTCCTTGAGCCTGTCGGGGTGAATGCCCGTCAGCGCCTGGACCAGAGTGGACTTGCCGTGGTCAATGTGGCCGGCGGTGCCGAGGACGACGTTGAAGATGTGTTCCATGTTCGGGGTTCGGGGTTCGGGGCTCGGGATTCGGGGTTCGGGATTCGGGGTTCGGGGCTCGTGCTTCACGCGCCCCGCGCCCCGCATCCCGCGCCCCGCTTCACGCTCCCCGCGCCGCGCGTGCCGTCTGCTCAATGATGATTCTCACAGCTTGCTGGAGTTTTTCCAGCGTATAGGAGCCGCCTTCGGGGCCCGGCAAGCCGACGGGCGGGACGTGAACGAAGCCGCGTTTCTTCGCCACCGCCGGGTACTGTAGATGCGCCATCAGCCTGTAGAAGCACTCGTTGCACAGGTAGCCTCCGGCGTCGCGCGACTCTTTGGCGCCGATGTGAGCGTCTTTGAGCGCACGCAGGATTTCCTGGGCCGGAAGCTGCGTGGGCAGCTCAGAGGGTCCGCCGGGAATAATCTCCTGGCGCGGCGGCAGCCGCCCCCGGTTGTCCGGTTGCCGGGTCTGTCCGTAGCTGTTGTGCGCAAGCAGTTCGACTTCAATCAGCGGCCCGCCCTCGCCGAAACAGATCACCAGTTCGGGGTTGTGATCGAGTATCGCGTCGTACAGCGGTATGGCCACATCGTCGTAAAGCACGGGCAACTGCACCGTGACGATCCGGTATCCCGCAAGGGTCTGGCCGGCCAGGGGCTTCAGCATCTCCCAGGAGACATTGGTCTGGCTGCCTCCGAAAGGCTCAAAGCCCGTCAGCAGGCACACGGGTCTTTCCTTTTCCATTGGCGCGCGCCTCCGGAGCCAGAAGCCTGCCGCCGCGATGGCCGCCAGCAACAAGCCGGCTGTCAGGTACAGCCAGGGGCGCTTCATGGGCTTGTCGTTCATGCGCTGGGCTCTTCAGGCCGCGGGCACTCTCGCATGGCTTCGACACCTGCGCAAGCCGTCTTTCAGGACTCTGGTGGGAATTATGGGAAGCAGGGGTGATGTCATGGCACAACACGCGCGCGGTGCCTGGCCCTCCTTGTAAACCGCTCTCTTGTAGTGTACCGTCACCCCTTGAGACGCAAAACCGGTCCTCAATTGGGGCTGAATGGAAACCATGAAAACTGCCCTGCTCCAGCTTGTCGTCTGCACGCAACTCAGTTTGCTGTCCGCGTCCGCTGCATCAACGAAGACGGAAGAGGTCGTGGGCAAGCTGCGGCCGCACTTCATGCTCGGCCTGGTCAGCTCTCCGGGCGACGGCTGGCTTGAGGAAACGCGCAAGCAAGGCGCGCTTTGGGACGTGCGCTATCAGTACGTCTGCGGCGGCGTCAATACGCCCAGCAACTGGAAGACCTGGAACCAGCCGGCGGGCGCGTTCGTGTCCTTGTACCTCAACGACTCCGCCAAGGCGGGCCTGGTGCCGTGCCTCACCTATTACCAAATGCTGCAATCGCTGCCGGGGCAGGGCAAGGGCGGCGAAGATGTCTGCAATAAGCTCAACTGTGAAAATGCCGCGACCATGAAGGCGTACTTTGAGGACGCCAAACTGCTCTTTCAGAAGTGCGGCGAGTTCGGCAAGACGGTGCTGCTGCACCATGAGCCGGACCTGTGGGGCTTCATGCGCACCTCCCAGGCCTTCGCGCCGAATGAGCCGGACAAGGTCAAGGTCATGGTCAAGTCCAGCGGTTTTGGCGAAGCGGCAGGCTTCGAGGACACGGCCGCCGGCTTCGGCCAGGCGCTCGTCGCGCTCCGCGAAAAGTACGCCCCCAACGTGCTGCTCGCCTGGCACGCCTCCAAGTGGGGCCACCCCGATCCCAAGAAGATGGCCGAGTTCTGCCTGAAGTCCGGCAAGTGGGACCTGCTCTTCACGGACCCCAGCGACCGCGACTCGGCCTGGAAAGTCGCGCACCACTACCAGGAGCAGGGCGCGTGGTGGCAGGAGAAGGATTTTGTTTCGTTCCGCGACTGGAGCGGCGAACTGCACAAGCTCACCGGCCTGCCAATCATGGCCTGGCAAATTCCCATCGGCAACACCTACATGGCGAGCTGCAACAATACCGAAGGGCACTTCATGGATAACCGGCCCGAGTACTTCCTGGAGAAATACCCGGAGAACACGCACATCGCCGAATGGGCCGCGCGCGGCTTCATCGGTTTGCTCTTTGGCGGCGGCGCGGGCGGCTGCACCAGCCGTGCCGACACCATGAAGGACGGCATCACCAACCCGGAACCGATTGCGGGCAACAAGGGAGAGAAGTCCCTCTACGCGGACGATGACGGCGGCTATCTCCGCACGCGCGGAGCGAACTACTATCAGAAAGGGACATTCCCGTTGCTGGCGCCGGCGGCCGCGTCTCCCAAGCCTGCCGAGAAAGCGCCGCAGTTGACTCCCAAACCGCCCGCGCCTGAGAAGAAGATCCAGGTCCCGCAAGCGGTGCTCGACGCCTGGCAGGCCAAGCTTATCGCGCGCCTCAACGCTGCCGTCAAGAACGGCAAGAAGCCGGCGACTTATGTGCGCGTGGGAAACCAGTCTGCCAAGTATGGTCTTGCGGGCGCGGATGAGAAGGACCTGCGCATCGAGGTTCAGGGGAACGCTCTGCCCGTCTCCTGGAAGAGCCTGGACTTGAGCGACCGCGTTGCCATCGCCAAGGCGCTGCTGCAAGGCGAGGATGACATTGAGGGACTGCTGTGCCTCGCTGTCTTCCTCCTGGCTGACGGACAAACGGACCAGGGCGAGGAGAACCTGGCTAAGGCGGCAATTAAGGACGCCAAGGCGGCGCAGGAGGTGAAGGCTTCGCTGGGGCAGCAGAGGTGAGCCTTGCCGGAAGAATTGGGCTATGACTTCATCCGCTAACACACCGCAGGATTTCTCGCGGCTGGCGCGGCCACCGCGTGTTGTGCCGCTGGCCTTGCGTGCGCACCTGTTGACCGGTCCCGTAATGCTTTTTGGCAGCGCCTTCTTCGCCTTCGGAAGCATCTTTGCCATTGTCTTCGTACCCGCCACCGACCCATTCGGCACGGCAGCGCTCTCCCGGAAATCGGCGGCCGCCAGCGGCTGGCTGACGAAGGTGGAGAAGACCCGCTTCAGCGAGGGCGGAGACGAAGACTCGGATGGGACGCCAATCTACCGCTATGAGTACGCGTTCCGCCTATCCGACGGCACGGAACACCGCGGCACAAGCTACGCCGTGGGGCAGGGCCTGACGATGCGTACCTCTCCGGAAGTCGGCCCTGACAACACCCCCGTGCAGGTTGAGTACAGCCCCGGCAATCCACGGCTCAGCCGCATCAAAGGCATGCGCACCGCGCCGCTCTCGTCCGCGCTTCTCTTCGTCGTGTTGTTCCCGCTCATGGGACTGCTGATGGCAATCGGCTCCGCCTGGCGGGCGCTGCGGATCATCCGCCTCTTCCGCAACGGCGAGCTCGCTCAGGCCACCGTCACCGGCGCGCGCGGGAACGAGGGGCCTGAAATGCCGCTCGAAGAACTCAAACGCAGCCGCCAGGCCTCTCTCGAAATGGTGTCTCGGCACCTGAATTCAGCGCCTGCAAAAGGGTTCATGACTTTGTGGGGCTGCGTGGTGATGGCCATCATGGGCTTCGGCGTGGCCGTCTGTCTGCCTGGCCTCTGGATGGTGTTGTTCGGCAACCGGCCTATGTACTTCAACGGCCAACCGATCGGCGGAGCTCTCGCCGTGGTGTGCATCCTGGGGTTCCTGGCGCTGTGGCTTGCCATGGGCACATTCATGCTCTCGGCCGGGCGAAGGATGAAATCGTTGAAGCAGGCTGTCGGCGCATCCCTACCCGAGGCTACCTGCAGATTCGAGTTCCCCGTCGGCGCCCGCACAATCCGAGCAACCGGCCTGGTGCGGCTCACCCAGCGCCTCGGCGAGCAACCCACTGAGCCTGTCCTGTACGACCCTCTGGTCCCGGAGCGCGCGTTCCTTCTGCACGGCCTGTCGCTGCCGGTGACCCTTTCGCCCGGGGGCGAGTGGGAGTTTGTGGCGCACGGCGCGACGGCGCGCCTGCTTTTCGTAGCGCTGTGCTTTGTCGGGCCTGTGGCCGGGTTCCTTATCTGGCGAGCCCTTTAGGGGACTCAATCACAATCAGCGCTACACACCCCGAAGTCACGCGCATCTTTGCCTCCTGCTTGCGTCCAGCCTGGGAATAAGGTACTCTGTATCTCGTGCGGGGTGCTCGGCGGCCGCGGCGGAATTGTCTTGACGCCAGCCTTTGACGACTGGCGTCCCCAGCAATCCGGCGAGGAAAGTCCGGCCTCCACTGGACAGGGCCATGGGTAACGCCCATCGGGGGAAAGAGCAGTCAACCCCAGGGAAAGTGCAACAGAAAACAAACCGCCTTGCCGCGGGTGTGGGTTGTGGGAGGGCGAGTGACGATTAGCGCACGACACGCCGCCCGTCACCCGCAGCTCGTCAGCCGCATGTGAGGTAAGGGTGAAACGGCGGGGTAAGAGCCCACCGCCCCGGCAGCGATGCCGGGGGCACGGCAAACCCGGCCTGGAGCAAGCCCAAATAGGCGGAAAGGCGTGTGTCCGCGCCGCTATGATCCGCGGGTTGGGCGCTTGAGGCCGCCGGCAACGGCGGTCCTAGAGAAATGGCCGCCCTCCGTTAAGGAGAACAGGAGCCGGCTTACGAGCGCCCCGCACAACTTCAATGGCTGGTAGGACAGGCTTTCCAGCCTGTCCGGACAGCCTGGAAAGGCTGTCCTACCAAGAGGGGTGCCATGTCTTACAAGAATCCTCATGCGTCGAAGTGTCACGGGCCGCGGGTGCTCACGGGCTACGCGCTCCACGGTTCGGAACTCGTCATCCTTGAGAATGAGTTGCTGCGCGCGGTAGTCAACGTGGGCCGGGGCGCGATGCTCCCGGAACTCCTCTACAAGCCCGCGGACCTGGATGTGCTCTTCAAGAACCCTAGCGGCTTGCGTCCATTCGGCACGTTCTCCGTCAGCAGTTATGAGGTGCAACCGCTGGTGGACCACCATCCCGGTGGCTGGTATGAGTGCTTCCCGAGCGGTAGCGCGCCCGTGAAGTGCCACGGCGCGGCGCTGGGTTTCCACGGTGAGATCTGGGGCCTGCCCTTTGAACTCGGCGCGGTCCACGAAGATGCCGGAAGCTGCGCGGCCACGATGACGGCCTGCACTGTCCGCACGCCGTGGCAACTGGAGAAGACTTTCTCCCTGCGGAAGAACGATCCCACGTTGTACGTGGAAGAGACCGCCACCAACCTCGGCGCGGTGGACCTGGCGGTGCATTGGGGGCAACATCCCATGTTCGGCGCGCCCTTCCTGGATGAGCAGTGCGCCATCGAGGTCTCCGGCACGACGTTCCTCGATACCCGCGACAATCCCCTGGTTCCGCGCCGCTGGCCGCTCACGCCCGACGGCGTGGACCTGTCCAAGGTCCGCGGTCCGCAATCCCGCCAAGGCAAGATGGTCTTTGTGACGGACCTGAGCGCGGGCTGCTATCGCATCGTCAGCCCCTCTTGGAAGCTGGCTTTCGAGATGCGCTGGGACAAGACGAAGTTCCCTTATTGCTGGCTCTACGAGAACGCCGGCGAACTGGACGCCCCGTGGTTCGGCCGCGCCTACACGCTGGCTCTGGAACCCTTCACGGGCCTGCCCAAAGCCCTCGAAGAAGGGAAGGGCGTCATTCCCATTGCGGCGGGGAAGAGCGAGACCGTGCGCTTCGAAGCGCGAATAACGGCCATTTGAAACCACAGATGAACACAGATGAACACAGATAACAGCAGGTAATAATCTCAGTTCTCAAGTTTCCTTTCCTATCTGTGTTTATCTGTGTTCATCTGTGGTTTCAAAAGAACGCAGCTTGCCAACGCCGCCGCGCGGAATAACGTAATTCTCTGTTTCACTGAATGCCCCGCAGGCGCGGCTTCGTTGTCTTGTTACGACAGCGGGCCGCAGGGGGCGGTGTGCCGCACTGGAGCGCTGCAACTTGCCTAAAGGCGGCACTTTGGAGGGTTTGCAGGATGGCCAAGAAGATCCCAATCGGTGTGCAGCTCTACTCGGTGCGCGAGGACTGCAAGAAGGACCTGCCGGGCACGCTGAAAGCCGTCGCCAAGATGGGCTACGAGGCGGTTGAGTTTGCAGGGTACTACGGCTACAGCGCCCCGGACCTGCGCAAGCTGCTCGACGAAAACGGCCTGAAGTGCTGCGGCACGCATACCGGCCTGGACACTCTCGCCGACGACAAGCTGGCCGCGACCATCGAGTTCAACCAGACCATCGGCAACAAGTACCTGGTCGTGCCGTGGATTCCTGAGGAACTGCGCAAGACCAGGGCGGACTGGCAGAAGCTGGCCGGGAATTTCAACGCACTGGCGGACAAGGTGCAGAAGCAGAAGATGCGCGTGGGCTACCATAACCATCATATCGAGTTCCAGCCGCTGGAAGGCGAAATGCCCTGGGACACGTTCTTCAGCGCGGCCAAGCCGCAAGTCATCATGCAGCTCGACACCGGCAACTGCCTGCACGGTGGCGGCGACCCGGTCCCATTCGTCTCCAAGTATCCGGGCCGCGCCACGACGGTCCACCTCAAGGAGTTCTCCAAGACCAACGACAAGGCGCTGGTCGGCGAAGGCGAGGTGCAATGGCCCGCACTGTTCAACCTGTGCGAGACCATCGGCAAGACGAAGTGGTACATTGTCGAGCAGGAGAGTTACGCCTTTCCGCCGCTGGAGTGCATTGACAAGTGTCTCCAGATCCTGCGGAAAATGGGGAAGTAGTCGGCATGTGCAGGGCGGGGGCGGCAGGAGGGGGCCGCCCCCTATTTGGGATTCTCAGTTTTGGATTGGTTGATATGCGTATTTATCTCTTGCTTTCGTTGGGCGCCGTTCTTCTGCCTGTGTTTGTGCTCACAGCCGAGGAGCCGTCCCAGGCCCAGGGTCCCAACCTGGCCGCCAACGGAGGCTTCGAGGCCGGCATCGCCGGCGCCGCCCTGCCGGCGGACTGGAGCGGCAACCCGGCCGTCTATACGCGCGACGATTCCATAGCCCGCACGGGCCAGTGCTCGTTGCGGTACATCAACGGCAACCCCGCCCGCTACGAACTTTGCGGACAGAAGGTGCCTGTCCAGCCCGGCCGCAAGTACCGCTTCAGCGCCTGGGTCAAGACCAAGGACATTGCTGGCAAGGAGTCGGGCGCGACGCTCTGCCTGGAATGGCAGGACAAGACCGGCAAATGGATGGGCGGCGTCTACCCGGATGGCGTCAAAGGCTCATGCGATTGGACGAAAGTGGAAGGCTTCGCCCGCGTGCCCGCCGAGGCCGGGGGCTGTTCGCTCACCTGCTACGTCCGGCGGGGCATGACCGGGACGGCCTGGTTTGACGATGTGGAGTTGGTCCGAGCGGCTGACCCACCCTTGCACACTGTGCTCCAGACACCGATCTACCGCGGGCACATCACGAAGTCGGGGCCGGAGCATATCCGCGTGCTTGCCCGCCTGAACCTGGCTGACCACGACCTGAAAATTGAAGACGCTCACCTGACGGGAGAGCTTCTTGATGCCGCGGGAGGCGTCGTCCGGAAAGCCCCGGTGCCTGAGCTGCAAGCCGGCCGCACGGCTGAACTCGTGCTGCCTGCCAAGGATCTGCCTGTGGGCAAGTACACGGTCGTCATCACGTTGCTTGGGCCGGACGGGAAGGTGCTCCAGGCCTCCCGCCATGCGCTGGTGCGCTTGGCGGACGACTTCGCGCCCCAGGCGTACATTGATGAGCACCGGCGTCTCATCCTCGATGGCCAGCCTTTCTTCCCCATCGGCATGTACTGGAGCGGCATTGAGGAGGCCGACCTTAAGCTTTACGCCGGCAGCAAGTTCAACTGCCTGATACCCTACGACTCACCCAGGCCCGCCCAGATGGACTTGGCCCACCAGCTCGGACTGAAGGTGATCTACTCGGTCAAGGACCTCTATGCCGGCTCAACTTCCTGCCCGGAATTCCTCAAGACCGCCGCTGATGAGGAAGCCAAAGTGCGCGAGACCGTGCGGCAGTTCCGCGACCACCCCGCCCTGCTGGCCTGGTATCTCAACGATGAACTGCCGCAGCAGTACATGGCGCGTCTGGAGGCCCACCAGCGCTGGGTCGAAGAGGAAGACCCGCGGCATCCCACCTGGGTGGTGCTGTTCCAGATTCGTGAGGTAAGCGACTACATCCGCACTTTCGACGTTATCGGCAGCGACCCCTACCCCATCGGCCGGCACCCCGCGTCCATGGCTGCGGAATGGACCAGCGAGACGTTCCGCCAAGTCGCGTCCTCGCGGCCAATGTGGCAGGTGCCCCAGGCGCACAACTGGGCCAACTACGAAGAGGCCGACAAGCAAACGGGCCGCACGCCCACCTGCGCCGAGAAGCGCAGCATGGCCTGGCAGTGCATCTGCGAAGGCGCAACAGGCCTGGTCTTCTACTCATGGTTCGACGTGAAGCGCAACCCCGACGTGCCGTTCGAGACGCAGTGGCAGGACCTCAAGAAGATCGCCGCCGAGGTTGACGAAGCGGCCCCGGCGCTGCTTTCGGTCGAGCCGGTCCCGCAAGTGGCTGTCCAATGCCAGCCCGCTAATCCCCGCTGGCTCCATTGGCTGGCGCGCAGCCAGGCAGGCAAGCTGCGCATCTTTGCGGTCAACAACGGCGACGGCGAAGGCCAGGCCGCCTTCGCACTCGGCCGCAAGCCCAAGGCAGTGAGCGTCCCCGCGGAGAAGCGCACGATCCAGCCGGACGGCGAGGGCTTCAGTGACGGCTTCAAGAAGCTGGATGTCAGGATTTACGAGGTTGAGTAGCCCGCCGGTGGCACGCTTAGGCCGGATTTCTCAATGCGGAGGACACAGAGGAACGCAGGGGGATTAGAAGGAAAGGATTCATCGTTGTTTCCATTGGTTCTTACTCTGCGTTCTCTGCGGTGAATGAGTGGTGAGAAATGCAGGCTAACACTCAAACAGTCCCGGATTCGGAAAGGGCCGGCTGGGCCGATGCCGCACTGCTGGGCCTGATCCTTGGGGTCCTGCTCTGGGGTCTGGGAAGCTACGGCCTGTATGAACCGCACGAAGGCCATTTCGCCGGCGTGGCGCATGAGATGGTCACGCGG
>JBEKKG010000174.1:0-10473 GCA_050010835.1 Planctomycetota bacterium | reverse complement strand
ACCGGGAGTCCCAGGCCGCCCACCCGAACCAGGTCTTTACCGGCGGCTACTACAAGACCGTGGTCTCGGGGGCGATCGAGGCTTTCGGCTGGGAGATGCTGCTCCTGGGGGCCGCGGAAAAGAACAAGTTCGAACGGGTGCTGGATTCGATTTTTCAGCTCAGCCTGCATCACTTCAAGGCCTGGGCCAAGACCTCCATCAAAACCTTCATCTGCCACGATGACATGGTCTGGAGCCAGGGGCCGTTCATGCACCCGGATTACTACCGCGGGGTGATTTTCCCGCGCTTCAAAGCGCTCTGGAAGGTCTTGAAAGACGCCGGCATCAAGGTGCTCTTCTGTTCCGACGGCAACTGGACGGTGTTTATTGACGACATCGCCGCGGCCGGCGCCGACGGCTTCATCTTTGAACCCATGACTTCGGTGGACAAGGCCGTGGAGCGCTATGGCGGCACGCATGTCATCGCTTCGAGCAAGGTGGATTGCCGGACCATGACCTTCGGCACCCAGGCGGACATCCAGGCCGAGATTGACGCCACGCTGCCGCTGGCCCGCAAATGTCCCGGCTTCATGTTCGCCGTGGGCAACCACATCCCCAGCAATGTGCCCGTGGACAACGGCTTGTTCTACTTCCAGTATCTGAGCCAGCACTGGCGGCGGTAGGATTCCGGGGACATGACCCGATTTCCGGCCTTTTGGAAATCGGGATCGTGTCCCCGGAATCCCGATTTTCAGTTTGCGCTTTTGGATGGTTGCGCGGATACACCTCTGGCGGCCGGGGGCCAATTGAAAATCGAAAATCGAAAATCCCTTCTCCTCGCCGCTGGCGTGTTGTCCGTGCTGTGTGCTCTGGCGCTGGCGTGGCGCACCCTGAGCCCAATCCAAAATCCCAAATCCAAAATCCAAAATCCCCAAGCTTGCGCGGGTTCGCCAAACTGCCGCGAATGCCATGCGCAGGCGTTCGAGTCCTGGAGAACTTCGCACCACGCCTTGGCTGAGCGCCCGGCGGATGAGGCGCTCGACAAAGCCGCTTTCGCTCCGCCGCGCGAGATCAAACACGCCTCGCAGATGTCCAGGGCGCAGTATGAGGCGGGGCGCATGAAACTCGTCACCGCCGGCCTTGATGGCGCGCTCAAGCCGCGCGTGGTGGAGCGGGTCATCGGCGTGCAGCCGCTGCGCCAGTTCCTGATCGCCGAGCCTGGCGGGCGGTATCAGGTAGCCGAGCTGGCGGTGGACGCGGCGAAGAACGAGTGGTTCGACGTCTTCGGCACGGAAGACCGGCAGCCGGGCGAGTGGGGGCACTGGACAGGCCGGGGCATGACCTGGAACTCGATGTGTGCCGCGTGCCACAACACCAGCGTCCGCAAGAATTACAAGCCTGCGTTCGACACCTACGAGACAGACTTGGCTGAGCGCGGCGTCGGCTGCGAGGCCTGCCACGGCCCTTTGGCGCAGCACGCGGCCTGGCAGCAGGCGCACGCGCAAAGCCGGCCGCGCCCGCATGATCCCTTCCTGCGGCGCTTCTATGGCGATACGTGGCTCTCCGTCTGCGGCTCCTGCCACTCGCGGCGCTCCGAGCTCACCGGCGCGTTCCAGCCGGGCGACGATTTCCTGGACCATTTCTCGCCCGCCATACCGGATGAAACGGACATCTACTATCCCGACGGCCAGGTCCACGATGAGGACTTCGAGTACGCTTCGTTTCTCGGCAGCCGCATGCACGGGCTGGGTGTGCGCTGCATGCACTGCCACGACCCGCACAGCGGCAAAGTGCGGGCCTCCGGCAATTTCCTGTGTTTGCAGTGCCACGGCGGGAAAATTGACCCGGACCAGCACGGCCATCATAAGCCCGGCACCCCGGGCAGCTTCTGCGTGGACTGCCACATGCCTCAGACCGCTTACATGCAGCGCCACCTGCGGCGCGATCATGGCCTGACCATTCCCGACCCACTGCTGACCAAAGAGCATAACATCCCCAATGCGTGCTCGCGCTGCCACGCCGACAAAGGGCTGGCGTGGAACATTGACTACGCCACTCAATGGTACGGCCAGAAGCTCGATCGCCATACGCAGAGGCGAGCGCGTTGCCTGGCCAGGGCGCGCGCCGGCGCGGCAGGCGCTCTCGGCGGCCTGGCCAAACTGGCGCGCGAGGAGACGCAGCCCTACTGGAAGGCGGTGGCGGCGGGCTTGCTCGGCGCCTTCTGCCCGCAAGAGGAAGCGCGGGACGCCCTGCTGGAGCTCACCCAGCACCCCGAGCCGCTGGTGCGTGCGGTGTCGGCCCGCGCGTTGGGCGCGTGCGCAGCGGAGCCGGCCGCCGGCGCGGCCCTCGCCAGACTGCTGGCCGACCCAGTCCGCTTGGTGCGCGTGGAAGCGGCCTGGGCGCTGCACGCGGCAGTAGCGTTGGACTCCCCTGCCGGACAGGATCTGTGCAACTTCCTCGGACAGAGCGCGGACCAGCCCGCCGGGCTGCTGCAAGCCGCGGTCTTCAACCTGGATCGCGGCCAAGCCGCCGCCGCCTTGCCTCTGCTCCGCCGCGCGATCTCCTGGGACGGCCGCTCGGCGCCGCTCCGCCAGACCTACGCCACGGCCCTGAGTTTGACCGGAGACTGTGAGGAGGCGGTGCGCCAACTGGATAGCGCGTGCCGGACCGAGCCGCGCAACGCGGCGCTACGCTTCGATCTGGGGCTGGCCTTGGGGGAGGCCGGAGACACTCAGCGCGCCTGCAAGACCTTCCGGGAAGCCGTGGCGCTGGACCCGCGTTTGGCGCGCGCGTGGTACAACCTGGGCCTGGCCGCTTCCCACTTGGGTGACCCGGCCGAAGCCGTGCAGGCCCTCCAGCGCGCCGAGGCGCTGGAACCCCACAACGCGGACTTCTCCTACGCTTTGGCCACGGTGCAGTTCAACGCAGGCAAGCCGGCCGAAGCGCGAGCGGCGGCGGAGCGTGCCTTGCGCAGCAACAAAACCCACGCAGGCGCGCTGGAGCTTCTGAAGCGGCTGGAGGGGCAGAAGTGACCAAGGCGAGGGGGGGTTCGATCATGTCAAATTGCGATAAATGCCCTATGGCTAAGATGTTATGATAGAAGCACTGGTATGGTAGGCGGTCATTTTTGAAACGTTTTGTATGATGATTGATCGGTTTCTGCACAGAGTTCGCAAGCCTTTTGCGTAAGGTCTGAGGAGCTTTACCAAGGGAGTGGTTTCAACTGACTCAGTTCGCCGCGTCCCTGTGTCTCCGCGTCTCCGCGTGCGCAAATTCATCCAGGCACCAGGGTTTCCCCACCGAGCCAAAGTGGCCCGCCCAAGCCCGGGATTTGGGATCTTGGATTACGGGTTGTTTGTTGGATAGGCTACTTAGTCAAAGCCTTTACTGGAATATATTTAACAAAACACATGCCCCTGTTATGTCCCTATAAGAGCAACCCGTTGATGTGCCGGTAAGATCTTCAATTGTCAAAGAGCCATGGTCCAAACTAGATTTGGACGACAACAGCAAAGAAAAAGCAAGTGCCGTGCCAAAGTAAACAGGCAGCGGGACAGGGCCTCGGTCATCGCGACACCCGCAATGAAACGCGGCTATGTCCCACGATCCCCCACCAAGTGCCTACTGCGTGCTCAACGTTTACGCCAATCACAGTCGAAACACAACTCGTTTCCGCGCTGATGGACCGTAAAACCCTTTTTGTCGATTGGTTGGCATCCCGGCGGACGCAACGGATCGCAACCCCTGACGGTCAATCGCAAGGTCGGGTGTTTGCGCATCATTTCCTCGACCTTTGTCTGGAGACCGAGGTTCTTATTGTGGGTCGGCGCCCTATCAGTCCTTTCTGCGACGAAAAGCAACAGGGCTTCAGCGATCTGGCAGTCTTCCTTGGCCTGGGCATCGGGCTTGTAGCCGCGAATAGCGATGAACCCGTCGAAAACCGTCCGTCCTACTTTGTTGCTGTCCCTCATGTGATCGGTCACAATGCGCTTCAGAACGTCCCCTTCGCCAAGGTATGAAGGACGCTCTTTCGCGTTGCCAGACCATAGGCAATAAACGCCAATGCCATCCATTAGTTCCTCCAGCGTCCAGTCTCCAGCCCGCCTGAACGTCAGGTCGATTGTATGCATGCGACTCTCCTCCTCTGTTGCCAGTCCCCTCATGCCCCGCACGTTGCTACGCGCCCCAGATGTCCAGGTCATCCCTTGCCGCGGCCTTTGCGGTACGTAATCGCAACCGTGCACGCAATAATGTTGTTGCCATAGAGCACGATGACGGGCAGAGGCTTTGTGACGCTCTTTGAGGTGTTATTAACAAAGCCCTTGTCAGCCAGAGCCGTTTTGAAATTACCTGCGACAAACTTTGCAGTATACTTCAACTCGCCGGTCTTGCTGTTGTACTTGAAAGTCAGTTTGTCCTTCATCGTCCGTGGTGAGTTGCCCTTTTTGTCCAGCGTAAACGCTTTAGTTATTCCGCCGAAGTCAACGACTACCTTCAAGCCCGCTGTAGTGACATCATCCCACGGGTAGAAGGCACCCTTGAGGTCTATTTCATCCCTGCCATTGTGGAGAAAATCCAGCTTTAGGCTGGCGCTGTCAATAAACAATGGACCCGCCATAGCCTCTGCCCCAGATATAGGCGTTGAATATGGATCAGTGGGTGACGAACCCGCGGCTATCTCGATGCTGTTTGAGAACCCATCCCCGTCTGAATCGGAAAAGTCCGTAATGCTGCCTGGCCCGATCTTCCGCACGCGATAGTCCGTGTGATCCGCCAAATAGACGTTACCAAAACCGTCCGCAGCAACGCCGTCAGCCGACAGTATGAGTGCCGAGGTTGCAGCACAGCCATCATTCCAGACTGTGCCTCCTCCAGCCACAGTTGTTATGGAAAGAGTGGCAAGGTTCACCTTGCGAATGCGTGCGTTCCAGTAGTCCGCTATCAGCAGGTTTCCAGCCGAATCGAGGGCAAGTCCGGTAACATCGAAAAGGCCAACCCGGTTATAGTCAAGGACCGTGCTTATGGTTCCAGAAGCGCCGTCCACTTTCCTGATACTGGCTTGTTCACCGATATAGACATTGCCGTTGGAATCCACGCAAATCCCAACGCTGGTGATGAACGCGGCAAAATCTAGTGACGCAGCCGTTGCCGCCCCCCCGTCACCACTCGTCCCCGCGACCCCGTTTCCAGCCACAGTTGTTATGATCCCGGTGGCCGCGTCAACTTTCCGCACTCTCGGTTTGAGCATCTCCGCTATGTACACATTGCCAGCCGCATCCACTGTTATCCCACCCATTTGGTTCAATGAGGCGGACGTGGCTAAAATGCCATCAGTGGAGGTGCCGGACGACCCATTTCCGGCTATGGTGGTAATGATACCTGTAATGGCGTCAACTTTCCGCACGCGATGGTTCCCGTCGTCAGCAATGTAGAGGTTCCCCTGCTTGTCTAACGCCAGGCAGTTGTTAAACGAACCCAGCGAGAAGCTCGCAGAGGTAGCCAGGCCACCATCACCTGAGAAACCAACCTCGTGCTCCTTGCCGGCTATCGCAGTGATGATTCCTGTTGCTGCATCCACGCGGCTAATCTGCGCCTGGGCGATGAAAACGTTGCCTGCCGTATCCACAGCCATTCCGCTCATGAAAAACAATGGCCCGGAAGAAGCGGTGGTTCCATCGGTGGGGAATCCCACTAGCCCATTGCCCGCAACCGTGGTTATGACATTCTCTGCTTGGGCGCGAGGCACGAAAACGACAAGAAGTGCAAGGCAGACTAAACGAAATGAGCGCATAATCCCGCCTCCGAAACTGGGCCTCCCCAAGCAAGAAGGACTTGGCTTTGCTTAGAGTAGAATGGCCGTTCCCACAGTGATCGTATTCCAAAAAGGCCACTTCTTCAAGCCGCTGCACGCAAAAGCGCGAGTATTCTTGGGCAACAGTTCTGGGGCGTTGACGCAATCCGAACCACTGTAAGTTCTGCCCAGGACGAGTGTTAGATGCTGGATTGGACTGATAGGTTGCAGGAAAAGTGTAACTGCGGTTGAACATGCCCCATTTTCTTCTGGAATTGCTTGAAAAAAATGAGGCCGGATGTAAACTCAGCTCCTAATGGGTTGTTCTCTCTTGCGTCGGCAGGCAAGTGCCGGCGCACGCAGGGCTGACCTACTGATGGAGGCCAAGAACATGCAGAGAATTCTCTGGGTTCTCGCAGTAATGCTGGCTGCTCTTGCAACGCCACAATGCTCGGGGACAGAATCAGGAAAGGTCAAACCGAGTTTACTGCATGGATCGCCGGGTGAACGGGCCAAGAAGAAACCGGCCCCGATCAAACGGCCAACTTACTACTACTCCTACCCAACACCGTATACCCAGTTCGTCATGTGCTCCTTATGGAGACCATACGATCCCTATCAAGTCACGTGGTTGGAGGATCCCAATCCCATTAACTGGCGCTATGGCTATTGGGGAGGACCCAACTGGAGCGCTGGCACATCGACTGCGAGTAACCCTCCCATAAACTGGAACCTAACCGGCGTTGACACAATGGATGCAGGAGGTTTCCGTTTGCATGATCTTTACTACGAACAGGCTGGCAATAACTATACGGCAAAGGGCCAGGCGGATGATTGGCTTGTTGGCTTTCTCCAGAGCTTAGCGCCGGAGGGATACCAGTACGGTAGCCGGAACTCGCCAATGGGCGCACCCTGTTATACTTTCTATGATACAGACGGCAACGTGGTTTACTTCTCGGAATATGCACGCCAACAGGCAATAACCGCAATATCCATCAAATCAAGCTGGGACTACCTGGTTGGTTTTTTCTCTGGTTGGTAGCAAGAAGGACGATCCCTATATGCCAGCGCGTGGCATGGCTGGTTGCGTGTGTTGGTGGTTTCTTGCCTCATTGGCAATTGCCGGGAAGGCAGAGGAACAGACCCCGCTCAATACGGGTTCCGATCCCGCAAGAAGGCTGGCGGCAGTTGAATCTACCATCGGGGTTAATAACAAGTCCCGCAGGCTCCTGCTCGATCTCTATACCAATGAGCCGCGACGTTTGGCGGCACCAAAACCGGAATCCGATGTTCGCGCCGCGATTGTACGAAGGGTATCCGTGTGGCCGCTGGAGACGCGCATCCCCTTTCTAATGCAAGCCTTGGGCACTGAGATCGCCGCAGCAACAGAGGACTTGTCACAGGGGTACACAAACAGCGCCGCGTTCAGGCACAACATCGAAGAAATCTGCGCGGCTCTATCCCTGGATGCCAACGACACAGTGGCGAAGGCATTTTCCGCGTTTGTAGATGAACCGCGCCAATTGAAATGCAATTGGCTTGAGGTCAGGCTGCTTGCGACGTCGTTGCACATGTCTGACAGAGCCGCTGGACGCAATACTGCGGATGCTGTGCGCCTACGCGCACAATCATTGACTCAGCGGGACTTGGTTGCCGCCCTCAGCCACTCCTCCGCACATAAGAGTGATGTGACAGCGGTGTTTGGGGCGTTGTGTTGCCTCACTGACGATTTCGACCAGTTGGCTGCATGGGGCGTGCAACGGCTCCGCGATGAGGCATTGGCATTTGAGGATCGGATAGGGGCAAGCCTGATTCTCGGATACGCTTTGAGTCTGTCACCCCAAGGGAAGGAAGTGCCAGAAGCCGCGCATAAGCGGACGGAGGCGCTGCCAGCGTTGGTCTCGTTTACTGGTGCGCATTTTGCGGACATGCCGTTGGAGGTCAGAATCCTTGCCCACCAATTCCTGTTTGCCGCCGTCAACAGGCCACAAACTCCCTACAAGATTGTGCGCTCCGGGACGGCCCTACTACGGCTCTTGCAGAAGGATGTGGACGCCTTCATCCAAGCGCAGGATGCGAGACAACACGCAGACCCAAGGAAAGACGCAAGAAAGGAAACCCTTGCGCGCATAGCCGCTGTTGCCGGGAGGGCCGAACAGCCCTTTGCTGAGGATCAGGCGTTCCTTTTTGAGGCCACTGCCTCAGGCGATTACAAGGTGACGAGTGAGGCGGCCAAGGCCATAAAGATGCTCCGTGCCAAGGCGCAAGATGAAGCCGCGTTCGCAGGCGTGGCCGAGAGAAACATGGTAAGGCTGCTTGAGCAGAAACCAGAAACGCAGTGGTTGTTCACTCTGTGCGCTGAACACTTTGCCCGGATGCCAGACACCCGTTCTCGGGAACTGCTTCACCGGTTCATGGAGCCGCAGACGCCGCTGGGCAAGGTTAATGCGTGCCTCCTTGTCAAAGCGGGCCGCAAAGAGGCTTTGTTGAAGGAAACCCAGCCGTACTTGACAGATGAAAATACCTGGGTGCGGAGAGTCGCCGAAGAAACATGGGAGTCTTTGGGCTACGAAACCTGGCAGGGCAAGGTGGTGAACCACCGAGGGTCTTCTGCTCCGGGCAAAGCTGGCGCGCAGCAGGCACAACCTGCTGACACTGAACAACTGCCTCAACCTCCTTCTTACGACGCTTCAGCATTGGCGGCGCTGTGGCGCATCACACCACCACCGGAGTTTGAGAATGATCTCAATGCGGCTATAGAGGCCCTCAAGAACGGGAAGGACGATGTGTTGAGCGCATCCTGCCAACGGCTTGCGGCCAACGAAGCACGCGGTGCGTTGCTGGACATCGCGCTCGATGAAGAAAAGCCGATGCTGTCAAGGCGCGCAGGACTGCACGCGCTTGCTACGAACGGAACCAGTGTGGCCGTGTCGGCGGTCTTGACTGCCGTGCGCCTGACCGATGACAAGAAATTCCAGAATGCCGTTTCCGAAGCATGGGCACGGCTCAAGAATGTTGAAGCGATGCCTGTCCTGTTTGCGGCGCTTGGCGATGGCACAGACTGTGCGTTGGACGCAGCATGTGCGAAAGCCATTGGCCGGATGCCGGGGATTGAGCCAACAAAGGCATTGTTAAACGCCTATGCAGTCGAAGATGACGATGAAATCCGTGATGTTCTTGCCGAAGGCATTGCGGCTGCCGAAGCCCCAGAAGCCGTCTCTTTCCTTGCTGCCGCACTCAAACCTTGGCCGGATGACCGCTTGGCCAGGGCTGTCCTGACGGGGTTGATCTCCATTGGCACCGCAGACGCAATTAAGGCGCTCTTCGCGCCGCTGGAGGAAAAGGAAGTCCTGGGTAAACGGGAGGCAATAGAGCTGGTTTCTAAAGCCATCTTCATGGCGGCAGAATACTATCAGGATAAGCCCGAACTCCTAGCCGCAGTCCTGGGGCGGCTAAGCGCCCCAACGCCTGAAGTTCGCGCTGCTGCCGCCCAGGGGGTGTCGAGCCTCAAGAAGAATGAGACCGTGCTCGCCGCCATAAAACAGGCAGCCGCCAATGAGAAAGATGAGCAGGTAACGCAGGTCATTAACAACACCCTGGAACTGCTGACTGCTCCAGATAAGCCTGTGCGTCCACCGGCTCCACCGGACAAAGCACGGGGGGACTTCTGACCAGAGGAGATGGTTGTAGTTACTTGACAGGCCCCCCTATATCCTTTGCATGGTTATCCGATTGTTGCAGGAAAAACGATCTGGCCGGGTAGACTAGGGTGGTCAATACTTTCCTTGTTCCGGTCAGAAAGCTCCCTGTATTGGTCAGCAACGGTCAATTTTGATCAAGTTGCTTATCCGGCGTTGTCCGCTGGGAACTATGGCTAGTGGACTAGTTCGTCGTGCGTTTTTAAGCCACCTTCAACCATTGGCCACTGGCAGGCGGTCCATGCCTCTGTCAACATCTTCTTTTCTTCGGGTGTAAGACTAACATCCTTAAAACGCTCAGAGAGCGTCATGTCATTACCGACAAGGTTAGGGTCAAAGAAGTTGACGACATTGCGAAGAGAAATACGCATCTGCTCCACTGGCTTATCACGCTGCTCTTTGAGCTGTTGTATCTCTGCTTCGCGCAACTTTATAAGATCGTCTTTCGTAGACAGGCTATGTCTAAAGAAGTAAGCGGCCACAGCCCACGTCCCGCCAACGGCTATCACAAGCAGGGAAATCACACTTCCAATCTGTTCGGGGTTCATCGCTTTAAGCACCTTGATAATGTCTACTGGACCCATACCATCCTCCTTTCACGCCCCCCCTCCTATCCCTGGTGGACCTTGGGCGCAATCGGAAAACAGCGGATAAGCAGCTTGGTCAGTTTCGCCAGACTTTTAAGGACTTGCAGAAAGGCTCGAAAAAAATGTTCTCTGCGTCCTCCGTGTCCTCTGTGGCAAAAAGTCGTCTTGGCGCTAGGATGAGCCACATGCCGCTGATACCAGACCCGGTCTACTTGAACATAGTCACCACTCAACCCGGTGGCGAAGGGCAGATTGTGAGGCTGCTGGCGGAGCGCGAAGCCCCCCTCACCCCGCCCTCTCCCGCAAGGGGAGAGGGAACAGCACCCCTCACCCTGCCCTCTCCCGCAAGGGGAGAGGGAACAGCACCCCTCACCCTGCCCTCTCCCGCAAGGGGAGAGGGAACAGCACCCCTCACCCT
>JBEKKG010000173.1:0-12040 GCA_050010835.1 Planctomycetota bacterium | reverse complement strand
ATCTTGTCGTCTTTGAACTCGAATATTATCCATGTATCCAGAAAATCCCAAACCAGCTAATAAAGCAGCTATTGCCATTACTACTATTGCGATTATTACGCGGACAGCTACGCTGCGGTTGGGATCTATCCCTGGTTTAGCTTCTCTGGTCCCCGCTTTGGCTACGATCCGTTGTTCAGCTACTACCGGGCGTACCACCATCGTCACGACGGCGATATGCGGTGGGAGGCAAGGATTCGAGGCTGGCACGACTACTACCACGCTCACCCGGACATGCGTCCGCCGCACACCCTGGCCGCCCAACAACGGCTCATGGCCGACCCCACGGCGCGAAAACGGCCTGACTTCCAGATGCTGGCCATTGGGCAAACCGTCGCGCAACTGAAGGACATCTTCGGCCCGGCGGTGGTGCCGCTCTTTCTGCCCATCGGCAAAGGCCCGGAGTTCCAGGGCGTGCTCAACCTCATGGGCGATATTTCCGGCGCGCCGGCCGAGAGCGCCGCGGCCGCCAAGGCGCAACAGGCCAACCTCATGGAAACCGCCGTGGCCGTGGATGAGAAGGTCATGGAGCGGTATCTCTCCGATGAGCAGATTACCCCGGAGGAAATCTCGGCCTGCTTCACCAAGGGCCTGCTCAACGGCTCCGTCGTCCCGGTGCTCTGTGTCTGCGCCGAGAAGGACATCGGCCTCAAGGAACTGCTCCAGATCCTCACTGACAAAGCCCCGTCGCCTTTGCAGGCCCGGCCCCGCCTGCGCAAGAAAGCCCCGGAGAAACTGCCGGAAGGCTATGAAGAAAAGGTCCTTGAGCCTGCGGCCGAGGGCCCGCTTTACGGGCTGGTCTTCAAGAGCAAGCGCGACCCCTTCGTGGGCAAATTGGCCTATCTGCGCATCTTCTCCGGCGCGCTGCCTCCCGGCGGCCTGGCGCGCAGTTCTTCCGTTTCCAGGGCGGACAAGTTCGCCAAGGTCCTGGAGGCACAGGGCAAGGATACGAAGGAAAAAGAAGGCATGTACTGCGGCGAGATCATTGCCATCGCCAAGAACGAGAACCTGAATTTCGGCGACACGCTGTGCTCCGAAGAGGCGGGCTGGACCTTCCCGCCCATCCCGGTGCCGATCCCGATGCAGGCCCTGGCGGTTGAAGCCAAGAACCGCAACGACGAAGCGAAAATTGCGCAGCGCCTGCGCACGCTGGCCGAAGGCGACCCGAGCCTCGTGGTCGAGGTTGACCACCAGACGCACGAGCTGGTTATGCGCGGCCTGGGCCAGACGCATCTCGACCTGATGCTCAACCGCCTCAAGAAACTGCAATTGGAAGTGAACACCAAGCCGCCCAAGATCCCGTACCGCTCGACCATCGTGGGCACCGCTGAAATCCTGTACACGCACAAGAAACAGTCTGGCGGCGCAGGCCAGTACGGGCGCGTCCAACTGAAGGTCGAGCCCAACTTCGGCAAGGGCTTTGAATTCGTGGACGAGATCGTCGGGGGCGTAATCCCGCGGCAGTACATCCCGTCCTGCGAAAAAGGCGTCGTCAACAAGATGGCGGAAGGAGTCTGGCCCGGCATCCCGGTGGTGGACGTGATCGTGCGGCTCAACGACGGCAAACACCACGAAGTGGACTCCAAGGACATCGCCTTCCAGATTGCGGCGCGCGAAGCGTTCAAGGAGGCCTTTGAAAAAGCCCGGCCGCAGTTGCTGGAGCCGATCGTCAACCTGGAAGTCATCGTCCCCGGCAAGTTCATGGGGGACATAACCGGCCATTTGAGCGGCCACCGCGGGCGCATCCAGGGCATGGACCAGCTCGGGGACATGCAGGTCGTCAAGGCCCAAGTCCCGGCCGCCGAAGTGCTCAGCTACAGCGCCGAGTTGAAGGCCATCACCGGCGGCGAAGGTTTCTACACGCTGGAGTTCTCCCACTACGACGTGGTGCCGGGCAACATCGCCGCGCCGGTGATTGCCGCCTCCAGGACCAGGCAGGTGAAGGAAGCGGACGCGTGAATCGTGGGTCGTGGGTCGTGGAGCGTGAAGCGTGGTGCGTGGGAAGCTTGGCCCGCGTGCCTATGTGCGCGCCCCCTTCTCACCGCAATCCTGTCCCCTTCGAAGCGCTGGCCACGCGAGAGGAATGGAAGAGTCTTTACCCCAGGGGAGGCCGGCTTTCCTTCGTTGTTCCTTCACTGCCAGAAAGGTGCGGCTCTGTCCCGTTTTCTCCGTCCCGTTTTCTCCACTGCCAGAAAGACGCGTCTCTGTCCCTTTGAGTCTGGCAGCCCAGATGCAGAGGTTTCAAGACGATCCGCAATTAGCGGCGCGCCTGGGTGGCGCAGGCCGGGAGAAGTATGGGCGGGAGTATGCGCCAGCGGCGGGGTACAGAAGGCGGGTGGAGGATTACAGGAAACTGGGGCTGGTTTCAGCATCTCAGGGGGTATAATAATGCTGGTTAGAGGGATGGGCCATGGTCATGACGCTCAGTGGCGTAGTCAACGGCACACACATTGAACTGGAAAGTGAAACCGGACTGCCTCCGGGAACACTGGCAACTGTTTCGATTGAGGAGCGCAAGCTATCTCCCGAAGAGATTGATGCGCTAATAGACAAGACCGCCGGGATCTGGGCTGACAGGCCCGATCTTGAAGAGATATTCGAGCAAATCGAACACGAGCGCCGTGTGTTCCTGCCTCGGGAGGTGGACTTTGATTCGCCATCTGGACTCTGACACCATCATTGCGCATCTTCGTGGCCGCGGGCGCATAGCTGAGCGCCTAAAGGAGTTCAAAGGCAGTTTGGCCATGAGTGCGATCGTCTACTGCGAACTGGTGTATGGCGCGCTCAAATCGAAGCAGCCTGCGGAGGACCTTCTGGATGTTCAGGAGTTCGCCCGCATCGCACCTGTCGTACCTCTAGAACCGTGTTGTGCAGAGGCCTACGGCCGCACTCGCCTTGACTTAACGAGGCGAGGTTTGAACATTGGTGATGCCGATCTGCTTATCGGCGCAACCGCATTGGCGCACAACGCCATTCTGGTCACGCACAACAAGAAACACTTCGCACGCATCGAGGGCCTGCAACTGGAGGATTGGCTGGCGTGAGGGAAAAAAGGGGTTCAGCTAACGCTGGCAAAGCCGCCACCCGCAAGCGCCAGCGCGACGAGGAGGCGGATCTTGAGACCAGTTTGCCCACAATGAGCCGTGCCGAGATGGAGAAGCTCGCGGATGAGTTGTTTGGAGTTTGGAAGGGGGACAAGGAAATGGCCCTGATCTTTGAGAAGATTGATCGAGAGCGCCACATTCCGGTGCCACGTCAGGTTAGTTTTGGTGTATCACCTTGATGGCGGGTGGCACTGTCGCGCTGTGAGCGCTTCGACAGCAGCTTGCGCTTGACGTGGTGCCACTGTCCGCAGACACTGCTTTTTCAGGGTGGCAGATCAAAAATGCAATGGAGTCCACTGTCTGCGGACAGTGGCACCAACGAACTGCTGCAAGCCGTGATCGGCGCCGCAAGGTGGACAGTGCCACCAGCCACAAGCACTGCCGCAGAGCATGCGGCAGTTGTTCGGCGGCTTGGCAGGGATGGGAGACCAGATGTCGCGCATCCAGCGGACTATCGGTTTTGGTGGTAGAATGTTTCTCGATGAAGTTGAGTGGCGCACTTATTGTAAACGAAAGCCGGTTAGGTACATTCGGACGTTGAAAGCCGATGTCTGCCAGATTTGCAAGCAGCCTGAATCGCCTGAGAACCCACTGCAATTCGCCCACATCATTGGCTTCGATATTGGCGTGATCGAGCTGGGCCTGACGCCGGACTTCCTCGATTCCGAGAAGAACATAGTCACAGCACACCGGCGATCCTGCAACAAGCAATCGGAGTTGAACCTTAGACGTTCAATGGAACGTCTGCGGGATATTGGCGTTAGAGAATTGCCGCAGTACCTCCCGGTAGCGATACAGCAAGTGTGGGACGCAACCGCCAAACAATCGCCTCCGCTCTAGCTCGCTGCGCTCCAAGACTAAAACAAGGGGCCATTCGGCTCTGTCCCACGATCAGAGTTACTCAGGTGGATTGTCCCCGATACTCCGTTCTGAAACCTTTCCGGGTGTGTAGAGAAGAGAAACCCTGCGCAGCGAATCCTTGGAGTCTGGTTTCCAGAACTCAACCAACTTCAATTCCCGTCGCTTTCGGGCACCGGCATACTGGCTGAGATCGAGCATGTAAGCTTCGTGTATGTGGCCTGGTCTACCGCTTACGGTAATGCGCGATCGAACAAAGTGAACGAGTTTCAGGTCCACAAGCTCGTGTATGAGCTCAACCTCACGACCGTGTTGTTCCTTGTCCAGCAAGAAACAGTTTGTGTTGTTCTTGTCAAGGCAGAACTCCCTGATCTTCCTGAACTCATCTTCCAGCGGGGTGGCGTCATTTAGCGTATCCCGACTGAAATCTTCGCGCTTCGTTGAATCGTATTCCCCAGCGGCCATGTTTACGTCCTCTACGCCGACACTGTCCCCGCGAGGCCCTCCACCGCGCTCTCTCGCCACCTCAACCGAACGTCGGAAAATCGAAAGAAAGTCCCGTGCAACCCCACCGGAAGCGAGAACCAATCGGTCCAAAGCACCATCGGTCAGGAAACCATCCAACCTTCCTAGCTTTGATTCAACCGCGAAATTCTCCAGAATTCTTGTGAGGAAGCTCTTGGCAAGTGAATACTTCTCTAAGGTGAGGTCGAGATTAATTTCATCTGCGTCATCCGCAATCTTCATGCCGACAGCGGGATCGCCAGGTATGTACCACTTAGTGCGGTGCCGTATGGTACCGATCTTAAGCCAGAGATGGTGGTCCTTCGCCAACCGGTGGAAGTAATCAATCACCCTGGCTTGGTCGGCTCTGGGAATGTGGTAAAGGTCGTCCATAAAAAGATAAGCGTCACCTTGCGACAATTGCGCCAAAGCATCGAACAGGCGTTGGAAATCGAGGATGTGCCTATGCAAGAAGTCAATCTTGGAACGCTTGAAGGTCTCTTCAATTTCGCGGTTCTGCTTGCTGGTGCTCTCTTCATTCGTGGTGCCCTTCACGGAGGCAAATCTTGTCTTTGCGCCAACCTCCAGCCCCGCCTTTTCCGTCTCCTTCGTCTCGGCTCCATCGGTAACAGATATTTTAGCACCATCAGCTGAATGCAGTTCACTTTCAAGGGACTCAATGTGTTTCCCGATCTGCTTCGACAAGGCAGCCGCATTGTGCCGATTGAATGACGGGCGTTTCGGGGCGGTGCCAAAGAGCCTCGACCAAAATGATGTTCGCGTTGAAGGATATATGGCCGCCGAGTCCATCCACTTCTTGAATTCCCCAAGGGTTGAAATGAGGACACTTAAAAGGACATCAGGATAACTATGCCCTTTGTAGGGTTCCAGATTAACATAGGCGATGGGGCGTCTGTCCACAGTCAAATCGGCTGCGGCCTTTCGAAGAAGACTGGACTTCCCGGAACCACGACGCCCGAACACAATATGATGGCGTTTGTTAGTTGTACGTTTCAGCGTGCCTTGGGCCGGCTCAACGAAGTGCTTTACCCCCGCCTCAGAAGAGCGTCCAGCTTCCTCCACTAAAGTTAGCATAGTCCCCATTGCCGCTGTTTCAAGAACCTTACACATAGCGCCAATTCCTTTCCATAGTCAGGAATCTCCGGAAGGACCATTCACCCTATCTATCATTTTACGTGTAAGCCCCAGCCTGTCAAGGGGCTTTCCGTGAGTTGCGGGGAGTTGCGGGGACGCGCACGGAGGGTTCCCTAAGCCCTATCACTCCTGATCTGTATGTCATCCAGCCTGTGGGAATCCTCGTGAAGCCGTAATCAACTGCCGGCCGAATGAGCCAGTTGACCTGGTGTCCCCGGGACTCACCCCTGCGGCGTCCTGGTCTTCGCCTGTTCCATCGCAATCTGGTTGACGTGTGACAGCGCTTTGGCGCCGGACGCGCCCTCGATGGCCTTGATGGCAATGTCCTGCACCTGCTTCTTGGCTTCTTCAAGGCGCTGCCCCAGGCTTTCGATTTGCGCAAACTGCCGCGCCACGGTCTCTTCGAGCGACTTGATCCTCATTTCGGCCATGCGCCTCTCCACAGCCGCGTCCTTACTACGCAGGGTGATTTCCTGCGCGGACTGCGTTTGGCTTCGTGCGGCCACGGAGTATAATCGCTGTGGTCAAGGAACCCGGAACCGGAGGACTGGCTCGCATGAACAAAGACCCCGATTTGCCCGAATGGGCCCAGGAACTGGCCCGCACCTACCAGGGTGGCGTGGTCAACACCTTCATTCTGCACGGCAACGTACACGACCTGGCCGCGGTGCGCGAGGCGAACGGGCTGAGCTTCGCGGGGCTGAAGGAGTTCCTCATCAAAACCATGTTCCCGAAACGCGAGCTGATCGTCTGCTATGACCAGGCCGCGGGCCTCTGGTTCCCATCCAACGCCATGCGCGAGGATTTTGGCAAGGTGGTCAAGGCCGTGGACACGGTGCAGGGCACGAGCTACTCCGAACGCCTGCCGCGCGAACCGGCGCGCGCCCTGCCGCTGATCGAACGCTTCCTGCGCACGCGCATCATGGACAAGGCCAACTACCGCGCCGCGGTGCTCCTCGACTACGCGCATTTCGTCGCCCCGGCCAGCCTGGGCTACAACTTCACGCAGGATGAAGCGGCCAGCCTCATCACCCTGCACAAGTGGTCCAACGACCCAGCCTTCACGCGCGCGGACGTCACCATCGTGCTGCTGTGCGAGAACCTCGCCGACTTGCACCCGCTCCTGGTCCGTTCCCCGTACACCACCAAGCTGCAGATCCCCCTGCCGGACCAGGAAGAGCGCCTGGAGTACCTGCGCACCGTGGTTTCCGCGGGCGAGTTGGGCCGGATCAGTTCCCTGAGCATGGATGAGATCGCCGTCCACACCGCGGGGCTTTCCCGCGTGAACCTCAGGCACCTCCTGGCCAACGCCCGTTGGGCCGCGGGAGCCGTTCCCGTAGCGCAGGCGTCCCCACCGGCCCTGGGAGCGCCGGCGTCCCCGCCGGCAACCGCTGCCCCAACCCGCAGGCTCGACCTGGACATGCTCTTCGAGGAGAAGAAGGCGATCATCGAGAAAGAGTGCTTTGGGCTCCTCGAATTCCTGAAGCCCAAGCGCGGCCTGGAAGCCGTCAGCGGACATACTGCCGCCAAGGGGTGGTTGCAGGAAGACGCGAAACTGCTCAAGGAAGGCAAGCTCGACGCCCTGCCCATGGGCTACCTGATCTGCGGCCCGGTGGGCACCGGCAAGACCTATTTGATGACCTGCTATGCCGGCACACTGGGCATTCCCTGCGTCAAGCTCATGAACTTCCGCAGCCAGTGGCAGGGAGTCACGGAAGGCAATTGGGAGAAAATCCTGAACACGCTCAAGGCCACCGGCCCGGTGGCAGTCATCATTGACGAAGCCGACGCGGCGGTGGGCAATCGCGATGCGCAGGGCGACAGCGGCACCAGTTCGCGCGTCTTTTCCATGCTGGCCCAGCAAATGGGCGACACGAACTACCGCGGCAAGATCATCTGGTTCCTGCTCACCTGCCGTCCGGACCTGCTGCCGATTGACATGAAACGGCAGGGGCGCGCCGAGGTCCACATTCCGCTCTTCTACCCGGACACCGAAGAAGAGAAGCGTACTTACTTCGCCATCCTGGCCAAAAAGAACGGCGGCACGCTCGATCCCAAGGAAGTGCCGGAGAAGACCCTGAAAATGCCGCTCTCCGGCGCGGACATAGAAGGCATCGTCATCCGTGCCAAGCGCCGCGCCCTGCTGGGCGGCTCGCCCACCATCCGCGCACAGGACGTGGCCAGCGAATTGGAGGGCTTCGTGGCCACGTGCAGTTCAGAAGAACTGGAACTGCAAATCATGGCCGCGGTCGTGGAATGCACCGACCAGGGCTTCCTGCCCCCGGAACTGCGCAAAATGGACCGCGGCGCCGCGGCGAAAAAGCTGGCGGTGCTTAAGCAGGTTGTGGGGAGATAGGCCTATCTCTTCTTCCGCTTGGCTTCGGCTGCGAGCGGCAAATTCCAAACCGTGATGAAGCCTTCGGCCGCGGGGCCGCTGAGCAACTCGTTTTGCGCGGCCGCGCCCGTGTGATACAGGCTGAACTCGCTGGAGCGGGCCATGACCGTTACCTGGCCCTTGTAGAGCCTGAAAGAGACTTTGCCCGTGACGTTCTTGTTGGTGCGTTCGTAGAAGGCGTCGAGCGCTTCGCGCAGGTCGCTGTACCATTGGCCGTTGTAGACGCAGCGGCCGTAGGCGGCAGCCAGCCCTTCGCGCACCTGCAACGTTTCGCGCGAAAGCGTCATTTGCTCCAGCGCCCGCTTGGCCACGTAAAGAGTGGCGGCGGCGGGGGCCTCGTAGACCTCGCGCGACTTGTACCCCATCAGGCGGTCTTCGATGATGTCCGTGCGGCCGATGCCGTGCGCGCCGGCCATCCGGTTGAGTTGCTCGATCAGGGGGACGGCGTTCATGCGCTTGCCGTTCAAACCCACAGGCAAGCCTTCGCCAAACTCGACCTCTGCTTCCTCGGGCTCGTTGGGGGCGCGCACAGGGTTGACGGTCATCGTGTACGCGTTCTCGGGCGGTGCCTGGGACGGGTCTTCCTGGGCGCCCAGGTCAATGGATTGGCCCCACAGGTTCAGGTCGCGGCCATAAGCCAGGCTGGAAAGCCTCTGCTTTGGCATGGGCCAGCGCTTGGCTTTGGCGTACTCCAGCCGCTGCTCGCGGGTGTGGTATTCCCATTCACGCAACGGGGCCACGATGCGGAGGGCCGGAGCCAGCGAAGCAATGGCCGCCTCAAAACGAATCTGGTCGTTGCCCTTGGCCGAGCAGCCGTGGGCGACCACGCTCGCGCCTTCGTCGGCGGCCACCCGGACCAGCTCACGGGCAATGAGCGGGCGGGAGAGCGCGGCCGCCAGCAGGTAGTCCTTTTCGTAGTGCGCCAGTGCGCGCAGGCAGGGGGCCACGAAGCCCTTGTAGAAGCTCTCCCGCAGGTCCTCGACTCGCGCCTGCGCCGCTCCGGCACGCAACGCCAGTTCGCCCAGTTCCTCAAGGTCCTCACCTTGGCCCAGATCCACCGCCAGCGCCACAACGTCGAGGTTGCGGCGTTCCTTGAGCCAGGAAATGGCCACCAAAGTGTCCAACCCGCCAGAAAAGGCCAAAACGCATTTGGGCATAGGAGTTCTCCCTTTGCTGATATTATCGCTGTTTACACGTATTGGCACAAGATTACTTTGCGGAGTTGGGCCGATTCCGGGGGCACGATCCCGATTTCCAAACAGCCGGAAATCGGGTCATGTCCCCGGAATCAAGCCTCAACCAGCGCCCGGATGTGGCCCGCGACGGTCTGGCCCAGGGTTTCGAGGTTGTAGCCGCCTTCGAGCAGCGAGACGAGATGCCCCTGCGCATACTGGCGCGCCAGGTCCACGGTCAGGCGCGTCAGTTCCACAAAGTCTGCGTCGTTCAGCTTGAGCCGGCCCAAAGGATCTTCTTCGTGCCCGTCGAAACCGGCTGAAACCAGCACCAACTCGGGCTTGAACTTCTCCATCGCCGGCAGGAACTGTTCCGTGAACGCCGCCAGTTGTTCCTGCCGCCCTGAACCGGCCATGAGAGGGCAATTCAGAATGCAGCCCTGGCCCTGGCCCGAGCCTTTCTCTTCAGTGTAGCCCGTGCCCGGATACCAGGGAAACTGGTGCGTGCTGAAATAGAACACCGACCCGTCGCTGTAGAAGATGTCCTGCGTGCCGTTGCCGTGGTGCACGTCCCAGTCCACAATGGCCACTTTGCCTACTTTGTGTTGGCGCTGCGCGTACCGGGCCGCAATGGCCACATTGTTGAAGATACAAAACCCCATGCCCCGCTCCCTGCAGGCATGATGCCCCGGCGGGCGCACGGCGCAGAAGGCGTTCTTGATCTTGCCCTCCAGCAGGGCGTCAATGGCCACCTCTGCGGCGCCCGCCGCCAGCAGCGCCGCCTTCCAGGACAGGGCCGAAACCGCCGTGTCCCCCGTGCTCAACTGCGTCTCACCTGCGGCGATCTCCGCGCGCGCGAGCGCTACATAAGCGGGCGTGTGGCAGGCGGTTATTTCCTCCAGCGTGGCTTCGCGCGGCGCTAGTTTCAGCAGTCTGCCTTCGAGATTCTCCGCGGCCAGGGCCTGCAGGATCGCGTCCAGTCGCTCGGGGCATTCCGGATGGTCAATCCCGGCGATGTGCTCTTTGCAGGTTGGATGAAAGACGAAGCCAGTGGGAAGTTGGTTTGCCAATCAAGCCTCCTTCGGCCAGGTGCAGGAGGCAGAGCGTAATGCGCAAAGCGCAAAGCGTAAAGCGTAAAGCGTACAGCAAATGTACCGCGGGCGTCCCGCCCGCTCGTGGCAGGCTGGCAGGGCGCGAGGACGAAGGCGGGCGGGACGCCCGCGGTACGCTCTGGGCCACGCATTTACTGACATGCACCCCCTAAGGCCTAAAGCCTAATGCCCAAGAATTACTTCTTGTCGTCCACGACTCTGAAGTCGGCGTCCACCACGTCGCCTTCCTGAGAAGTACTCTGCGGCCCTGGCCGGCTCTGCGGCGGCTCCTTGTTGTTGGAGCCGGGCGGCGGGCTGCTCTCGGCGGTGCTGCGGTAGATTTCCTCAGCGACTTTGTGGCTCGCGGATTCCAGCCTGGCGACGACGCGGTCCAGCTTGCTCTTGTCCAGATTGTCGTCCTTGAGCACTTCGCGGACTTCCTTGATGGCCGCTTCCGCGCTGGCGCGCGCGCCGGCGGAAACTTTGGTGTCCTGTTCCTTGAGGAACTTCTCGGTCTGGTAGCACATCTGATCGGCCTTGTTGCGCGCTTCGACCAACTCGGCCTTCTGCTTGTCTTCGGACTCGTGCTGTCCGGCTTCGCGCACCATCCGTTCCACGTCCCGCTTGTCCAGCCCCGAGGAAGCCTTGATTTCGATCTTCTGTTCCTTGTTGGTGGCCTTGTCCCGTGCGGAGACGTTCAGGATGCCGTTGGCATCAATGTCGAAAGTGACCTCGATCTGCGGCACCCCGCGCGGCGCGGGCGGGAGGCCCGTAAGCTGGAAGCGGCCCAGCGTGCGGTTGTCCCCGGCCATGCGGCGTTCGCCTTGCATTACGTGGATGTCCACCGCCGGCTGGCTGTCGGTGGCCGTGGAGAAGATCTCCGTCTTGCGCGTCGGGATGGTGGTGTTGCGCGGGATGAGGACGGTCATCACGCCGCCGAGCGTCTCCACGCCCAGCGACAAAGGCGTCACGTCCAGCAGCACGATGTCCTGCACCTCGCCGGCGAGCACCGCGGCCTGGATGGCCGCGCCCACCGCTACGACCTCGTCCGGGTTGACCCCCTTGTGCGGCTCCTTGCCCTGGAAAATCTCCTTGCAGATAGCCTGCGTGCGCGGCATGCGGGTGGCGCCGCCCACCAGCACCACTTCGTCAATGTCCGTGGGCTTGACCCCGGCGTCTTTGAGGCAGCTCAACACCGGTTGCCGCATGCGCTCGAAGAGCTGGTCGCAGAGGCTTTCGAACTTGGCCCGCGTGATGGTCTGCTGCAAGTGCTTGGGGCCGCTCTTGTCCGCCGTGATGTACGGCAGATTGATGGTGGTCTGCGGCATCGTGGACAGGTCGCATTTGGCCTTCTCGCAGGCCTCGGTCAGCCGCTGCAGGGCCATCGGGTCTTTGCGCAGATCCATTCCCGCGCTCTGCCGGAATTCATCGGCCACCCAATCCACCAGCACGCGGTCCCAATCGTCGCCGCCCAGATGCGTATCGCCGTTGGTGGCCAGGACCTCGAAGACGCCCTCGCCCACGTCCAGGACCGAAATATCGAAAGTGCCGCCGCCCAGATCGAAGACGGCGATCTTCTCGTTCTTCTTCTTATCCAAACCGTAGGCGAGCGCTGCGGCAGTGGGCTCGTTGATAATGCGTTTCACGTCCAGGCCCGCAATCTTCCCCGCCTCCTTGGTGGCCTGGCGCTGGGAATCGTTGAAGTAGGCGGGCACGGTAATG
>JBEKKG010000172.1:0-16196 GCA_050010835.1 Planctomycetota bacterium | reverse complement strand
CTGGCTTACGTGCGCCCGCTGTATTTCGCCAAGGCCGGCCGCGCCGAGGCCGAAGAGGAATTCAACCGGCTTTTCGCGGAGGAACACGCGCCGGCGCGGCGGCCGGGCGTGCTGGCCGGCCGGGCGTTGCAGGACTACATGCTGCACGCGGTGCTGCGTCTGGCCGACAAACACAGTTGGCCGGTCCAGTTTCACACCGGCATCCAGGAAGGGAACGGCAACGTCATCGCCAACGCCAATCCCACGTTAATGAGCAATCTCTTCCTCGAATACGAGAACGTGAAGTTCGACATCTTCCACATGGGCTATCCTTACGTGATGGAACTGGGCAACCTGGCGAAGAACTTCCGCAACGTCTTCATTGACATGGCCTGGGGACACATCATCTCGCCGGAGGCCGCGCGGCGCGCGTTGGCCGAGTGGCTCGACACCGTCCCCGCCAACAAGATCAGTGCCTTCGGCGGCGATTATTGTTTCGTTGACGGCGTCTACGGGCACCAGTGGCTGGCCCGCCGCAACGTGGCCGCCGCCTTGGCCCAGAAGGTTGGCGATGGCAGCTTCGATCTCGATCGCGCGAAGGAGGTCGCCCGCTGGGTCTTCGTGGACAATCCCGTGAGGATTTTCAGCTTGGCGGAACGCGTGCGTGGCTGAACAACATTGCAAATTGAAAATTGCAAATTGAAGATTTACTGGCCGCCCAGCCACTTGCGGGCCGCGGCGCGGATTTCCTCGATCAGCTTGCGCGCATCAGGGGTCAGAGGGCCCTGGTTGTCTGTCCTCGTTGCGCCGGCTGTCCAATCGTCCATGCGGCGCACGCGCTTCTCTAGTTCGCGCGCTTTGATAAGCGTGGTGATAACCCAGGCGGCGTCCTGGATGGCGTTGACGTCCTGGCCGTCAAGGAAAGGCAGGAGCGCCTTGACGACCCGCCTCAGGACCTCTGGCCCCGCTCTCTCGTAGCCCATAATAAGCACGTCCTGGATGTTGCGCGCCAGTTCCTGCCGCAGAGTTTCGTCTTGGCTCTCCAGTCCGGCGGCCAGCACGCTAAGTGAGGCGTCGGGGGTTGGGATGAAGGCGATGGTCGCAATCGCCTGTTTCCGCCGCACGGGGTCTTTGTCGGACAAGTACTTGGCCCACAGAGGTCCGATTTCAACGCCCGCCACTGGGATACCAGGCCAAGCAGCAAAGTGCGCCAGCCTTTTCAAAGCGGCTTCGCGGTCTGGGGGGTTGGAGTCGCAGTATTGCCTCAGGTTGGCGACGTAGACTGCGGGCAGGTTCAGTTTTATGTATAGTTCAGTGCAATCTCGAAGACCCTCCAGAAAAGCCACGGACGGCCAGGGGTGTTGTGCCGGATCAAGACACCGGTCTATATCTGCTTTGTCACACAAGTCGCCGACGTTTTCTCCGATGAACCACTCCAAACCGCTGTTCAGCGTCTTGGTGCCTTGAGCGACCATACGGACAACCTCGAGGAGTTTGTCCTTGTGGCAAGCCCGTAACCCTTGCAACGCACTGCTGAAGCAGCCGGTTTCTTGAAGGTCCAGTTCGGCTTCTAATCTCTCGCTGGATACTTTCCCGGTGAACAGGACGGCGGCATACGCTTCGACGAACCACTGCTGCTTTGAGCAAGAGAGCAACCGCGCAGCGGCCTCGCCTAAGGTCTCCGGCGAATGATGTACCACCCACAAACGCCAGCTATCTTGGGGTTCATGCCAATTGCCATCGAAATCCTGTCGGGGTTTGTCCGCTTTGGCGCAGAACACGAAGAGCGGGATGGGCAAGGCCACCACGAAGACGCAGGCCGCGACGGGGCAGTACCACGCCAACCGGCGTTTCCAGCGCCGGCTGGAGTCCCACGGCGCGCCGCCTTTAGCGTTGTCCTTCTTCTCCGCGCGCCGAGTGCGCCACCAGGCGATGGGCGCGGAAATCAGACTGGCGAGCAACAAAACTGGGATGAAAACGGGCAGGCCCAGAATTATCGCCAAGTCATAGAGAGTGTATGGCGATGCAACCAGGAACGCTATTCCACACGAAAGGACTTCCAGGGTGCACAGCCCAATGACCACGCGGGGCCAGCGCGACGCTTCTTTTTTGCGGAGCGCGCGCAACGCCAGCACCAACGACCACACACCCAGCGCCAGCGCCGCAATCAAGCCCATGTCCAGTGCGGCAACCAATTCCTTGCCCCCCCGATCCAGGAAGCCCGCCACAGTGAGCGTGCCGAGGGCGAAGGCGACCATCACCCCGTGAATCAGGAGCGCATCGTAGCTCAGTTGCGGGTGTTCTTTCGCCTTCGCCATGCTTCTATCTTTGCCCTTGCCGCTGGCATTTCAAGGGATTTAACGACCAGCCACAGAGGACACAGAGAACACAGAGTTCTTCTTCTTGTTTCTTTCCACGTTCTCTGTGTTCTCTGTGTCCTCTGGGGTGGTCAGCAAATGTACCGCGGGCGTCCCGCCCGCTCGTGGCAGGCTGGCAGGGCGCGAGGACGAAGGCGGGCGGGACGCCCGCGGTACGCTCTGGGCCACGCATTTACTGACATGCACCCTGTCCTCTGTGGCAAGCAAACCGTCACTTGCACTTTTAACGGCTGACTCCATGATTCCCTTCTTGGACCCAAGCGACGAAAGGACCGCGAACATGGCCAAAAAGAAACTGCGCGTGGCGCTCATCGGCGCCGGCGGCATCGCAGGCACGCACACCGAGAACTACAAGAAGTACGACGACGTCGAAGTCGTCGCTGCCTGTGACGTCAACGCCGAGGTGCTCAAGAAGTTCGGCGCGAAGTTCGGCGTCACCAAGCTCTACGACAACTGGCAGGACCTGCTCAAGGAGAACACGCCCGACGCCGTCAGCGTCTGCACGCCCAACGGCTTGCACTGGCAGCCCACCGTGGACGCGCTCAACGCCGGGGCGCACGTGCTGGTGGAAAAACCTCTGGCCATGAACGCGCGCGAAGGGCAGAAGATGCTCGACGCCGCCGCGAAGAACAAGAAGCATCTCGTGATCGGTTTCCAGCACCGCTTCGAAGGCCGCACCAAGGTCATCCGCCGCGCGTTCGATGAAGGCGTCTTCGGCAAAGTCCTCTTCGTGCGCGTGCAGGCTTTGCGCCGCCGCGGCATCCCCAACTGGGGCGTCTTCGGGCGCAAGGAATTGCAGGGCGGCGGGCCGCTGATTGACATCGGCGTGCACGCGCTGGAGATGGCCCACTACGCCATTGGCACGCCCGCGCCGGCCGCGGCCACGGGCCAGACCTGGACGTACATCGGCAACAAGCCTTCCGATACCTTCAGCATGTGGCCGAACTGGGACTACAAAACCTATACCGTCGAGGACCTGGCGATCGGCCACCTGCGCATGGCGGACGGCGCGGTGATCCACATCGAGGCCTCCTTCGCCACGCATATCGAGAAGGACGTGTGGAGCTTCCAGGTTTTCGGTGAGAAGGGCGGCGCGACGTTCGAGCCGCTGATGCTCTTCCAGGACCAGGCCGGCGCCATGATGAACTGCACGCCGGGCTACGTGCCCAAAATTGAGATCTTCCCGTACAAGATGCGGCACTTCGTGGACGTGTGCCTGAACGGGCGCAAGTGCGAGGCCCCCGCCGAACACGGCCTGATGGTCCAGAAGATGCTCGACGGCATCTACGCCTCGGCCGCGCAGGGCGGCAAGGAAGTGAAGATCAGTTAAGCAGGACTGTTCACCACAGAGACACAGAGGCACAGAGAAAAGAATTGGATTTTGGAAGAGCCCAAACCCTGCTGTTCTCTGTGCCTCTGTGTCTCTGTGGTGAGTAACAGCCGCCTCTTGCAGCGTGTCCGCGGATAGGATAGTATTGGCATAGTGGCGTGCGCCCGTAGCTCAATTGGATAGAGTACCGGCCTCCGAAGCCGGGGGTTGCGAGTTCGACTCTCGCCGGGCGTACCACTTCAAGTCCTTGCCGCGTAACAGTTCGCGCTGCTAACCTCTTGCGGCTTCGATCTTCGTTCCCGTCGTGTAGTGCCGTTCTTGGTGCCATAGTTTCGGATTCCCCCTCGGCACCGGTGGCCAGTGGAAGCACCTCGGACTTGGGCTGCTGGGCTTTCATAAGTGTCTGCCAAACGGCCTCGGCCGACTTTCTTGCGTCAACCATCGTCGTATCCAGGTAATGCTTCTCCTCCACGTCCTGGGGCGCGTGGCCAACCTGAGACTTCACGCTGTCCGGGTTGACCAAAAGGCGCGCCCATGTGATGTGAGTCTTGCGTAACGGCGAACAGTGCCACCCAGATCACCTGCACAACGCCAGGGGGCGCGGGCGTGAGGGACGTAAAGGTCATCAACCCGGATGGCCAGTCGGCAACGCTTGCCAGCGCCTTCAAGTACCAGGACACTATCGCGCTGACCCAAAAAGTTCCTGTGAACGGCAACAGTTCCAACGGCCCTCTGTACTACTACTTCAACGTGCCGTCCGGCGTCAATTCTGTAACGGTCAAAACAAACACGACCGCTACAGGCGACCTCCTGGACATGGGGGTCAACGAACCTGCAACAGGCAAGTATCCAGACGACGTCTATTCAGCGGATGTGGGTTCATACAACTATGACGGCAACCAATCCTTATGTTACTGGGGATGGGGCCTATATCGTCTGCACAACGCCAGCCCACGCCGCCGGGCCAGTGGATGTGGTGGTAACCAACCCGGACGGGCAGTCAGTGACCCTCACGCAAGGCCTCACATACACTGCTCCCACGCCACTGTACAAAGACGTTCCAGTTTCCGGGTCCACCGGCAACAGCAACGTGTGGCAGGATACTCCATATTACTTCGACGTGCCGGCGGGGGTTACATCCGTCACTATCAAGACGAGCAACACCAATGCCGATGTTCTTGACATGGGTGTGAATGAGCCGCACGAGCGGGAAGAAGGCGCAGTTGCCGACTGAAGCCCAATGGGAGTATGCCCGCCGGGCGGGGACGAAAACGCGATTCTACTCTGGCGATTCTGATGGCGACCTCGACGGCGTGGCTTGGTACGCCAGCAACTCCGGCCACACGACCCATCCCGTAGGTGAAAAGGAGCCGAATACCTGGGGCTTGTACGACATGCACGGTAATGTCTGCGAGTGGTGCGCGGACCGGCACGGCAAGTACGGCGGGACCACGGCCATTGATCCACAGGGGCCAGCCACGGGAGATACGCGCGCGCCAAGAAGGTATCGTGAACGTCCCCGAAACTCATCGCTGTGCGTTCTCGCGCTTGGCCGTCCGCATCACGTCCTGGTCACCCAGGCGCAAGAAGGTCGCGTCGTAAACGCTGTATGACGCGACTTTCTGCCCAGCGGTGCGCAGGGAAGCGTAACGAGCGTCTGAGGAGAACGGCCCGGCGCTGACCTGCTCGCCCTGGCTGTTGCACAGCACCCACTCGATCTCCTCACCGTCACCTTCCAGCCGCAGCAACGAGACTGCGGGCGTGTCAACAAGGGCTTCGATCCGTGGCGGGTCGGCATCGGCGGGGACGGGCTTGCCCGGCGCGTTGGTCTTGGTGCGCTCGTACACAGCCGCTTGCGGCCTGTAGACCTGCGTGAAGGCTATGGGTTGTCCAGGCTGCGCCTCGCCTTTCCAGACGTAGCGCAGTTGGGCCGGAACGCTGGTCGTGCGCGGGTCGCTTGCGGTGCGGTCCACGACCTCCAGCCTGCGGTTGGCGGAAGGAGCGAACCAAACCAGCAGGTCCACGGGCGGATTCTTTACTGGAATGCTCGCGGCAATCGGACCGTTGAGGAACGTAACGGCCCAATGTGCACCGATGCGCGGGCCGACGTTCTGAGTGTTGAAGACCACGGCAGCCTCCGCCGGAAATGCGGCCTCGAATGCGGCAGAATCGCGGCAGACCAGCAGGCCGCTCTTGATGAAGACAAACTCCCGCGTGTGAGTGGCCGGCAGCCCCTGGTAGTTGCTCAACGTTACACGTGCAAACGTGGCGCTCGGCGAATCGTGGAACACGGGCACGGTCAGTTCCTGATAGTATGGGTCGGCGAGGTCGGGATCGCTGTTCTTGCGCTGGGCCTTGCCGGAGAGGTCCCGGATCATCAGCTTGTTTTCGTCGGAATCCCCTTTGGCGGAAATCGTCGTGGTCAGCGCTGAGCCCCATCGCGTGAGGCCCAGAATCCCCGGCGCGTTAAGCGGGTCGTGGCGCGGGAACAGGTCCACCAGCGCGAAAAAGTCGCCGGGGTTCCACCCGCTGCGCAAGACCAGCTTCGAAGGCAGGACCTTATCGGTGCAGATCAGGCCGCAGCAGATCTGGTTCCTGTCGGGCGAGGGGTCGAGCGGCCCCAGGTACTTCGACGGCGACTTTTGGCGCATGCGCAGGGTCTCTTTGCGGTAGAGGATGCAGGAACCCGCGTCGGGCTGCTGCGGCTTCACGGTGTCGTCGGCGAGCAGATAGGCCAGCGCAAGGCGCTCAGTGGAATCGGGGCCGTCGAGGATGTGGTGCATCTTGAAGCGCTCCTGCTGGTAGAGCAAGTAGTTCATCAGCCTGTGGGCGGCGAAGCGATACCGCCCGTCGCGGGTCTTGGCGGCAACCATTTCGAGCAGCAGCAGGCGGGCGGCGGCATGTGCATCCCAGCCGTTGTGCGCGCCGTAAGGCACCACCGCGCCATCGGGCGAGACCTCCAGCATGAGCCGTTCCCAGACGGGCTTCATGCCGGGGTCGGTGAAGTAGGTGTCGTCGCCGCAGAGTTCCGCGCGCATGGCCAGGGGCAGGATGATGGCGAAGTAGTAACCCGTGTCGTTGGGCGGGCAGTCCTTGAAGCGCCAGAAGTCCTGGTAGACGGTTTGCGCGTACTCCTTCCAGTGTGTGGCTTCGGGCGCGTCGCTGAACCAGCGCGCGGCTAGATCCTTCATTACGCCTTCGCACTGCGCCCGGTGCATCGGCCCGCGCCACTCGATTGGCTTGGTTCCCCAGACGTGGAGGTTGCGCGCCATGAACAGCACCATCTCGCGGAACCAGGCGTCCTTGTTGCGGTCCAACAGCCCGCCGCGCGAGAGGTAACGTTCGTAGAGACCCAGCCCGTACGGTTCGTCAATGAACATGCTGTGCCAACCGTTCTGAGCCACGTCTGCGCGCAGCCAGGCGTCGAAGGCCTTGAGCATCTGCACACAGGCCTCACCGTACTTACGTTCCCCGCTCTGCACATACTTGGCCAGCACCGGAAAGAGGTGCCGCGGGCCATACTGGCCATGCTTGTCGGCATTGTCGGCGTACTTGAAGTGCCCAGAGGCCTCGAGCCAGCGGAAGTAAGTTTCACGAGTAACGGCATCCTGCGGGACGACGGCATTCCGTTCCGGCCGCAAGTGCGCGGCCACTTCGTACCGTTCCAGATCTGGCATGAAGAACGTCGCCGGACCGACACGCTCGGCGTTCGGCAAGGGTTCGCCGGCCAGCGTAGTGAGGAACAGCGGACAGACGAGCCATGAGCAGCACAGGCTACGTACCATGAGGACCTCCGGCCAGTGGGTGAAAAGCATGTACTCGTTGCAGCTTCGTGTCAAGCTCTGGGCGCGAATGTTTCGTGCCGCTCATCCCGTGGTCCACGTACTCCCCATGTGCTGTCCAGCCGCGCCGGGAAACGTAGTCGCGCAGTTCCGCACGCTGCATGTCCAAGCTCTAGTCCGACGGCTCCCAGCCTCCTACTCAACCTTGCGCTTGCCAAGCGTGTCTTGGCCGGGACACTTGCGCCTGGTTCGAGGGTGTGCGGCGATGCTTGCCGAAGGACTCAGCTATACAAACATAGGCCACGGCCTTGCCGCGCTGCATTCTACCCTGTGGCTGTACCGCAACTCTCGCCTGGAAACGCACAGCGCCGCCACGGGCACGCACAACAGCGTTTGGGGCGCGCCTGCAATGCACTTCTGGCGCGGGCGGTTTGATCGTGTGTTTCAATAGCGCCGCCAGTGCTTGAAGAGGAAGAGAAGCCGCCGGTGGTGGTGCTGTCCGCGTTGCGGGGCAAGTTCAACGTCGAGACCGCTTACTATTTTCGCGGCACCGATTGCTGGGAAACCCCGTGGGCTTAGATCATCTCCTGTTTCAATCCACGCCCGCGCGCGACGGCCCCCACACGCCGATGGCCACTGTAAAAGGCAGCGAATAGGTGATAATCATATAAGTCCTTAATTCATAATATTTTAAGTTAATTATTCTCGAATCAACAGATAACATACGCTATTTCCTATTCGCGGTTTCCACGGCTGAGAGGCCGTGGCCCCATTGAGGCTTTCTGCATCTTCTCTTCACCGCCGAGCCAGGTTTCCACGGCTGGAAGCAGAGGGCTGGGCCGTTAACGGCGGACAGAAGCGTAGAGGCTACTGCTTACGACCACCTCGGCTGTAGTCACACTGCTCATCATTTCTTCTCCTGCTCCGCTGGCGGGGCTGGGGGCCGCACTGGCTTCTGCTCTGGCTGTGGTTGCGCCGGTTGCTGCGCCTGAACCTGTTCCATCCGCTTGATCCGCTCCAACGTCATGTTGTCCCATTGGACGATGTTCGGGTTGTCCTTGTAATCGTTCAGGACGGCCTTCAACGCGGCCTACGCCTTGGCAGACGGCAAAACCGACAATACTGTCGCTTTTCGCCGGGGCCACCGAATGGGCCCGGCGGCGAGTCGGCATGTCCCATGGCATGACAGGAGCGTTGAAATGTGATATGGTTCGACCAGGCGCTTGTGGAGGAAGGCCATGGGATGTTGCGTTCTAGTCCTGATTGCAGTCGGAGTCCCGCGCGTGGCGCTGGCGTTGCTGTACTTCAACGGCTATGCCACCAGGGCATACCAGACCCAACTCTGGCCGCTGCTCGGTTTCCTGTTGATGCCGTGGACAACCATCGCCTATGCCGTCTGCCAGAACGAGATGGGCGGCGTCAACGGCTGGGGCGTCGCGCTACTGATCCTGGGCGTCGCGCTGGATCTCGGCACAAATGGTTCCGCTTCGCGCGCCAAGCCGCGCCGGGCAACGTAGTCCCGCATTTCCGCAAGTTGCATGTCCGGCCTTTGGTCCGACGCCCCCCCACGCGACGATGCCAGCCGTAAAAGGCAGATAAATGATAATGCTTTTAAGTATTTCATTCATAAGGTTTTATGTGTTTTACCGGCCAAGGAATGATAAGAACGACTATTTTTCCTTGGCCAGTTGCGCGGCTCAGCCCCCACCACCTTGGCAATTCTCGAAACAGTGTCCCAGAAAGCCCCGAAGAATTGCCACTGCAAACCCTTGCTGCACAAAGGGTCGAAATCGGCGCGCTTATGCGGCCCGGAATCACTGGTTTTCCGTTTGCAATTCGTGGGCTGTTCCTGGACTTCCTTAGTACAGTGCCGCACAAACCGTTAGCGCCAGCGCACTGCCGCGGGGCACGGGGTGGCCGGCGAGTCGAAAGGTGACGATAGTGATGCGCAAACTCTTTCTCGGAACAATCACGGTGGCGCTCATGGCTGGCGCGCCGGCATGGGCCGCTCAGGAGTCTCAGTCCGCGAATACGGTGCTCTGGCAGATCGGGACGCCTGACGACAGCTCAAAGGAATTCGCTGACTACCAGCGGGGAAATCCCGAAGCGCTTGCCATCGCTGCGGAAAACAAAGTTCAGTTGGGCCCCGCAACCGTCTCGAAGGGTTTGAAGGCATCTGTCAACCCCAGCATGGAGATCACGTACACGCTGCCGGCTGTCCCAAAACACGGCGCGCTCTTCTCCTTCAAGCTGCTCCACGCGCCCAAGGGCGGCGCGCAGATGGGCGTGTTTTCCAACGGCATCATGGCCGGCCTGATTCAACTTTGGGGCACGCACGGCACTGCCAGCCCGTACCATTGGAAGAAGACGTATCGGCTTTACGTCCCCGGCGAATTGCTCACCCAGGGCGCCAATGCGCTCAGACTCACCGCCCCGCGCCCCCTCTGGAGCGATGCCAGCGTGGACCAGCAGATGTGGTGGGAGTGGGACTACCTGATGCTGGAAGCGCTGGCCGCCCCGGTGCGCGAGCCGATCCACGGCACAATGTCTTACCTGGGCACGACAATGAAGCACAGCGCGAACGATTTCTTCGTCAATGACGACACGCTGCGCCTCGCGCCGCTGGCCTTAAGATGGATGGGCATCGCCTACAGCGGCAACACGATTCGCGCGGACTTCTGGTACGACGTCGTTCGGATGCAGCCGCGGCGCCTGGAATACCTCCAACTCTTGCGAGACCTCAACCTGACCGTCATCGTGGATAACATCAGTGGTTCCCACTACCGCGTGGGGCCGGAAGGCAAGATGCCGCAGCAGATGAAAGCCGCTTTGCAGAAGTTTTTCGACACATACGGCTCCTTGTGCCAGTGGTACGAACTCGGCAACGAACCGTGCATGTTCGGCGGCGGGCTTGCGGAGACCCTGGAACTTGCCAAGTACCTCAGCGAGATCAAGCCACCACACGTGAAAACAGCCGCGTGCGGCTGGGCTTACGGTGGCGGGAAGGGAACGCCGAAAAACTGGGACGCGAACGTGCTCCAGCGCCGGGTTGTGGAAGAAGATTGCCAAGCCACCAATGGCCACTCCTACGGCTTCTCCTACGCCGACAACAAGGGCGGCAGTTTCATCGAGAACCTGGCCACGTACCAGGGAGTTCAGGACGGCTGGCCCATCGAGTTCGTCAACACGGAAACCGGCACCAACGACTGGCACTCGGAAAAAGCCGAGAACGCCGGCCCCAACTATGCGTCTACGCAGCCGCATGCCCAGGCGTTCGACCGCATCCTGCGCGCGCACATCGCCGTCGTGGACCGCTTCATGCAACACGCCGCAATCTTCGATGACTTTGGCCTCTTCAAGGCGCCGACGAAGTGGACTGCGCTTGAAACACTCTCCGTGTTCCCCGGCGTCAAAGGCCAGGACCCGCGCCTCAAGACCTATCGCCGTCTTGCGCTGGCCTACGCTACGCATGGCGCGCCGCTGCCGTACACGGTGGCAAACAAAGATGAGACCGCCGGCAAGCTGCTCTACTTCCGCGCAGTGGACACCGCCGCGCTTCCGGCGCTGCCCGGCAGCGGCGGAACAGCGGACAAGATTCTCCTGAACTTCGTGAACTTCGAGAACGCGCCACAGACGCTAAAGGTGCGCGTGAAGATGCCCGACAGCACGGCCTATGGCGGTGAACGCTTCGGGCCTGGCAACACCTACGCCGAGTCGCATTCCGAAGTGAAAGAGCTGCAGGCTGATCCGTGGCTGGAGCTTTCCGTGGTGCTGGGTCCCGGCGAATCCGTACAGTACATCCTGACGCCGCCGCGGCCGGCCGCTCCCTATGCGCCGGCGAGTCTGCAAGCTGCGCCGGGCGACAAACAGATCGCGCTGACTTGGGCAGGCTGCGCCGGGGCGACTGCCTACGCCGTCAAGCGCGCCGCGCAAGCCACGGGGCCATTCGCAAAGCTCGCGCAAGACGTGAAGGAGTACCGCTACGTTGACACGGCCGTCGAAAACCGCGGCAAATACTTCTACAAAGTTTCCGCTCTCAACCCGGCCGGCCAAAGCGGCGATTCGGATGCAGCCGGCGCGACGGCCGGCGCGCCACTGCCGCCCGCGCGAGTTGAAGCGGTTCCGGCCGACAAGAAGATCACGCTGCGCTTCACCCCCGGCGCCAACGCGAAGGGCTACAACATCAAGCGCGCCACAACGAAGACGGGCCCGTTTGAGTCCGTCGCCAAGAGTGTCATGGAAAACGCCTATACGGACAACGGCGTCACCAACGGGACAACGTATCACTACGTCGTTTCGACACTGAACGAAAACGGCGAAAGCCTGGACTCCGCGCCCGTCGCCGCCACGCCGGCCGCGCCGCCCTCCGCACCTGGCCAACCTTCGGCCTGCGCCGGAAGCGGGCGCGTGGCGCTGTCGTGGCCGGCCAGTCCCGGCGCCACAAGCTATAACCTCAAGCGCGCGGCAGACATTGCCGGTCCGTACGCTCTGCTGGTCGGCGCGCTGACCGAACCGTGGTACGCCGACAGCGCAGTCAAGGACGGCACGACGTACTTCTATAAGGTCTCAGCGCTTGCCCAAGGCGTCGAAGGCACGGACTCGGAAGCCGTCTCGGCAAGTCCCCTGGCCGAAGCGCTGCCGGAAGTGTGGAAGCAGGCGGACGTCGGCACGGTGAGGAAGCCGGGATCCGCGAGCCGAATCGCCGCAACGGGCGTGTTCACGGTGAGCGGATCGGGCGACGACATCTGGGACGTGGAGAGCTTCCATTTCGTCTACCAGCCGCTTGCCGGAGACGGCGCTCTGAGCGCCAGGGTCGCGAGTTTCGACGACACTCACGAATGGGCCAAGATCGGCGTGATGGTTCGCGGCGGGTTGGAAGGCAAGCCTGCGATGGCGCTCATGGCTGTCACACCCGGAAAGGGCTGCGGGCTGAGCTTCCGCAGCACGCCGAACGGCAAGTGTGACATACATGGCGGCAGTGGACAACCGTGGGTGAAGGTCGTCCGGCGCGGCGACACCGTGGCCGGTTTCACGTCGAGCGATGGCAAGGCCTGGAATGAGTTCGGTTCGGCGAACGTGGCGCTGGGCAAGGAGGCGTTCATAGGGCTGGCAGTGTGCAGCCACGACGGCAACAGACTCAACAAGGCCCTGTTTGATAACGTGGTCCAGTCCGGCGGCAAGTAGCCTACTGCCTTAGCTAGTGACCTGAGATTACTGCGCATGGCTCTTCCCGCAACCGTTGTTCGTTCTCAGGCCACAGCCCTGTACCAGAATTACTGGTTTATGGGCCGACGCTCAAACCCAGGAGTTCACCGGCTGCTGACTGTGGCTGCTCTCATCTTCCTGTCACCGTAAACGCGGCTCAGTAGTACGGGGCGGTGTCAGCAAATGCGTGGCCCAGAGCGTACCGCGGGCGTCCCGCCCGCCTTCGTCCTCGCGCCCTGCCAGCCTGCCACGAGCGGGCGGGACGCCCGCGGTACATTTGCTGACATGCACCCGCTGGGCGGCTGTTTCAAGCTATTAAATTTGCCTTGGCATCGCCAAGCTGGTACGATTGTATTGAATTTCGTCGTGACAGAATACCAGAAGCTGGCTTGGGGCAGAAGGTCTGGGAGGGAATCCGCAATGCGTTCTCACTCGATCAAGTTGAACTGTGTCCTGGCGCTGGTATTGGCCGGCGCGTTCTTGGCGAGGGCCGCCTCGGCGGCATTTGTGCCCAACCTGACTTATACTACGCCCAGTGGATGGTCGTCCCCACTGGTTGTGGCCACCACACCCGGCCAGACCGTGGACTCCAGCACCTTGCCGCCTTTCCCGAATGACCGGACGCTCTACGTCAGCCTAGCCCTTACCAACAACGGCAACGGCGCAGCCGGCGCCTTCGTAGTCCAGTTGCTGGTGGACGGCACGGTGGTCCAGACGGCGAACGTACCGGGTTTGAGCGTAAACACTAATTTCACGATTCCAGACCTTCAGGTGAGCCAGATCACCGCCACCGGCGACCATACTTTCCAGGTGAACATCAATCCGACGCACACGGTGACGGAGACTAACTATAGTGATAATGCCTACACCCGGACGGTGACGATTTCAACTTCCCTGCCTAATCTAACTTACGTGACCCCCGCGGGCTGGTCCGGCCCGCTGGTGGTGGCAACGAGCACAGGCAGCACCCAGGATTCCACTTCCACACCGCCGTATCCGACGGATGCCGTGTTGTACGCCGAAATGGCCATCGTCAATAACGGCACGCAGGATGCGGGCCCATTTGATTTGGTGCTGCAGTTGGACAGCGTGGAGGTCCAGCGGTTTCACGCGCCGGGCCTCGCCCAAGGGGCGCAGTATACACAGACGGACATCAACCTTGGCTCGCAGGCACGGGGCACGCACTCGCTCTCGATGTTGATTGACCCGGGTAACGCAGTGGTTGAATACACCAAGAGCGACAACACGTTCATCAGGACCATCCAAGCACTCTACCCGATGCCGACTTTTACCAGCGGGACCGTGTCCGACGCGACGTGCGGCACCTTCTGGTCTTACCAGATCCTGGCCGCGCCCAACATCACCTCCTACAATGCGGCCAACCTGCCGGGTTGGATGAATATCAACACCAGCACGGGGCTGATCTCCGGCACGCCACCGCTGGACTCGGCCGGCCCGCAGAATACGACGGCTAACATTACCGTCGCTGCCAGCGACTTGGATTTCACGAATAGCCAACCTGTCTATGTCACCATCCATCCTGCGCCACCCATTATCACCAGTACCCTCTCGTGGAATGCGCAGGCTGGCGTGCCGATGGCCACATACACCATCAGTTGCGCCGGATCCCCCGCGACGCTCAATGCCGCACCGTTGCCCGCAGGTCTGAGCTTCGCCAGCCCTGACATATCCGGCACGCCAACCATAAGCGGCACCTTTTGGGTGACGCTGACAGCCCAGAATGCAGGGGGCACTGACACCCAAACACTTTCGATCGGCATCACGCCAGGCGCGCCGGCAAAGCTGGCGTTTGGGCAGCAGCCAGGGAGCACAGGGAACATTTTGGCGGGTGCGGGCATTACCCCTGCGGTAACGGTGTTGATACAGGACGCCAATGGGAACACGGTGACCTCAAACTCGAATGTTACAGTGGCCATCGGGACGAACCCCGGTGGTGGCACGCTGGGCGGGACAACGACTGTGGCCGCGGTCAGCGGTGTGGCGACTTTCAGCGGCTTGTCCATAGATAAGATGGGGACTGGTTACACACTTGTGGCCGCAAGCAGCACCTTGACGGGTGCCACAAGCAATCCATTCAACATCCTCGGACCGCCGGCCAAGCTGGCGTTTGGGCAGGGGCCAGGGAACACCGTGGCGGGCGCGAGCATTGCTCCTGCGGTGACAGTGCTGGTGCAGGACGCCAATGGATACACAGTGACGAATGACACCTCGAGCGTGACGCTGGCCATCGGCATGAACGCCGGCGGCGGCACGCTGAGTGGCACAAAGACTGTGGCCGCTGTCAGCGGTGTGGCCACATTCAGCGGCTTGTCCATAGACAAGACGGGGACGGGCTACACGCTGGCGGCTACAGACGGCACCCTGACGAGCGCGACAAGCAATGCGTTCAACATCACCAGCGGGGGCACAGTGGCCACCCCCACATTCAGCCCCGCGGCGGGGACGTATTCCAGTGCCCAGTCGGTGACCATAGCCACCACGACTTCCGGCGCGGCGATCTACTACACGACGGATGGCAGCCTGCCCACGACATCCTCCACGAAGTATACCGGCGCCATCAATGTGGCCGCGACAACGACCCTCAAAGCCTACGCTGTGAACGCGGGGATGAGCGACAGCACCGTGGCCAGCGCGGCGTATACCATCAACTCGGCCCCACCGGCGCCCGTCATCACGAGCGCCACGACGGCGACGGGAACGACGGGCGTGGCGTTTACTTACAGTATCACAGCGAGCAACAGCCCAACGAGCTACAATGCGGCTGGTTTGCCGGCTGGATTGTCCGTGAACATGAGCACAGGCGCGATCACGGGCACGCCCACGGCGGCGGGAAACAGCAGCGTGGCCATCAGCGCGACGAACGCCGGCGGCACGGGGACGGCGACGCTGGCGCTGACCATCGTCGTTCCTCCGCCAGTGATCACCAGCGCCACGACGGCGTCCGGGACGATAGGCGTGGCGTTCAGTTTCCAGATCACGGCGAGCAACAGTCCTGCAAGCTACACTGCCACGGGCCTGCCGGGCGGCTTGTCCGTGGACCAGGCCAAGGGAATTATCTCCGGCACTCCGACCGCGGCGCTGGCGACTGACGTTGCTATCAGCGCCGCGAATGCGGGCGGGACGGGTTCAGGCACGCTGCACCTCACCATCACGGGGCAAGCCGCGGCGCTCACCAGCCAGTTGACAGCCACGGGCACGGTGGGCCAGGCCTTCACTTATACAATCACCGCCAGCGGCGCGACGCCCATGACGTTCAGCGCGCAACCGCTGCCCAACGGTTTGAACCTCAGCGGCGCGACCCTCAGCGGCACGCCTACGGCAGCGGGCCAGACCAGCGTCACGATCGGCGCGAGCAATTCGTCGGGCAGCGACAACAAGACATTGCAGCTCACCATCAACCCTGCAGGCGCGCCGACGATAACCAGTGCGCTCACAGCCACGGGCCAGGCCGGCACGGCGTTCAGCTACCAGATCAAAGCCAACGGGGACACGCCGCTGCAG
>JBEKKG010000171.1:0-10553 GCA_050010835.1 Planctomycetota bacterium | reverse complement strand
AGTAAATGCGTGGCCCAGAGCGTACCGCGGGCGTCCCGCCCGCCTTCGTCCTCGCGCCCTGCCGGCCTGCCACGGGCGGGCGGGACGCCCGCGGTACATTTGCTGACATGCACCCCATACAATCCGAGATGAACCCAAGTCATGCCGCTTGAGGGGAACAGAATTGAAAAGTGTAAATTGAAAATTGCAAATTGGCTGTCAACGCGCACAATCAATTTGCAATTTTCATTTTTCAATTTGCAATTTTCAATTCCGTTGTCGTTAGCTCACAGCACCTTGTCCACCTCTGTCTGCGAGTGCTCATCCAGCGCGGCCAGGGACTCGATCTCGAAACAATAGCCCAGCGTGTCGCGGATGAGGATGTGGTCGTCGGTGATCCAGGTCACGTCTTTGTTCACGCTCTTGACGACAAATTCCCTCTTGCCGCGGTCGGTCTCAACGCGCCAGAACCGCCGGCCGAATTGGGCCGTGGCTTCCACTACCCGGGCGATGCGCGCCGTCAGGTAACGCTTCTGCAGTTCGTCTGCGGCGATGCGGCGGGAGTCGGGATCGAGCACGGAAAGATCTTTGAGCATGGCGAGCTCTTTCTTCTTCTCGTCCACGAACGAGAGCTCCCGGCCCGGGGCGCTGATCGGCCGCGGCCAGACAATCCTCACGGGCTGCTCCTCGCCGCCGTCGTCAAAGCGGATGAAGACCTTGTCCGACTTGCGGAACAGCTTGAACGGCTTGCGCGTTGCATCCGCCATAGGTTTCACGCTTTCCACACCACCGCTTCGGACTGCATCTTGTTGAGCTCGGTCTGAATCTTCACCAGCTTGGCGTAGTGTCCGTCGCGGGCCAGCAGTTCGTCATGCGTGCCCATTTCCACTATCTGCCCGTCCTCGATCACCATCAGCCGGTGGGCGTTGCGCAGGGTGGAAAGGCGGTGGGCGATGGCGATGGTCGTGCGCCCCTTGATCAGGTACGCGATCGCCTCCTGAATGGCCTTCTCGGTTTCCGAATCCACCGACGAAGTGGCCTCGTCCAGGATCAGGACCGGCGGGTCGTGGAGGATGGCGCGCGCAATGGCCAGGCGCTGCTTCTCGCCGCCGGACAGGGTCGTCCCCTTTTCGCCGATGACGGCGTCGTAGCCCTCCTCCTTGTCAATGATGAAGTCGTGATCGTTGGCGGCGCGCGCCGCGCGCACCACGTCGTCGAAGCCGGCCTCGGGGCGGCCGTAGCGTATGTTCTCCATAATGCTGGCGTTGAAGAGGAACGGGTCCTGCGGCACGATGCCCAGTTGGTGCCGCATCTGCTCCAGGCGGATCTTCTTGAGCGGGTGGCCGTCAATGGCGATCACGCCGGAATCCACGTCGTGGAAGCGGCAGACCAGGTTGATGATGGTGCTCTTGCCCGCGCCGGACTTGCCGACCAGGCCGATCATCTCGCCCGGCGCGATCTCGAAGGAAATCCCCTTGATGACTTCCTTGCCGCGATCGTAGCTGAAGCGCACGTCCTGGAAGCTGATCGCGCCCCGGATCTTGGGCAGCGAAACGGCGTCGGGAGCGTCGTAGACTTCCGGCTGGGCATCCAGCACCGCGAAAACACGCTCGGCGCCGGCAAAGGCGTGCGTCATCCAGTTCACAATGGCTGTGAACCAGCGCAACGGCCCGAAGAACAGGTAGATGTAGCCGATGAAGGCCAACAGGTCGCCCAGCGTCAGGCTGGGGTCGCCGTGGGCGATGCGTTTGGCCGCGAAGTACCAGACCGCCGTCACGCCCAGCGACATGGCCCAGGACATGCCCTCGGCGAAACCGACGAACGTGCGCTCGATGTTGAAGCGGGTCCGGAAGAGCTTGTCGCTGGTGACATCGAATTTCTCGACGCGCTTCTGCTCCTGCGTGAAGGCCTTGACGATCTTGATGCCGTAGATGGACTCGTTGAGGATGGAGTGCAGCGCGCTCGTCTGGTTGCCGTGCTTGTGGAACAGCGGCATCAGCCGGCTCCAGAAGAGGCTGCTGCCGCAGATCAGGAACGGCACCGGCACGAAAACCAACAGCGCCAGCGAGGCGTCCAGACGCAGCAGAATGCAGGCGATGGCCACGAAGGAGAGGCCGTTCACCAGGAAGTAAGGCAGGCCGTCAATCAGGAAGTGCTGGAGTTCCCCGGTGTCGTTCATCACGCGGCTGACGATTTCGCCGGATTCGCGCCGCTGGAAGTAGCTCATTTGCAACCGCTGGATGGCCGCGTGCAGGCGGTTGCGCAGGTCCGTCACCAGGCGCGAGCCCAGCCAGGACATCAACGCGCCGCTGACCACGCCGGTGACGAACAGCACCAGGCCGCAGGCAACCATGGCTCCGATCCAGAGGCTCAGGCGGGCGTAGTCGTGCCCCTTGATGACTTCGTCCACAATCATCTTGGTGACGTAGGGCGGCCCCATCTGCGCCGCCACCATCAGCAGCGTGGAAAGCATCATACAGACCACTTTGCCCCTGTAAGGCTGGAGCAGGCCCAGCAAACGCCAAAACACGCGCAGGCGCTGGACGCAGCCCGTGCAGTTGCCGCCGCGTTCCAGCAGCGGCGCGCCGCAACGGCGGCAGTAGGCCGCCTCGGCCGGTTCCGGCCCCGGCGGTTGCTTGCCTTTGGCCAGTTCATTGATGACGTGGCTCAGGCTCGCGAATTCCGGCACGTAAACCTTGGTGTAATAGATCAGGTGCCGTTCGCCTTCGGGCGTCTCGGCCACCAGCCGCGCGCCGCCGAAAAGCTCGTCCACCTTCACCTTGAGCTCCGGCGTCAGTTTCAGCCACAGATGGACTTTCTCGCGGTCCGCGACGGCCAGGCGCGCGGTGGTAATGACCAGATACGTCTCGCCGAAGCGGCGGTCGAGGGTGAGATCGCTGCCCTGCGAATAGAGTATCTTCTCGTCCTTCTCGATGTGCGGCGAGAGGTGCTTCAGGACTTCATCGGGCAGTTTGCCGTCCAGTTGTGAGGTCACCCCGTCTCCCCGTTATTCCGCCGTACAGTACCAATAGAATACCACACGGGCCTGCAAGCTGCACGCAAAAAGACTGCTGCTTTCAACGGACAGGCCAGGCTGCTACTTCCCCTTGAAAGGATATTCCGAGGACGGGCGGTCCTTGTCTTCCGGGTTGCCCGGCGTGGCTTCATAGCACCATTCGTACACCTTGAACTGGCTGGAACTGCTCAAAAAAGGCGGAATGACGCGTTGCTTGGAGCCTAGTTGTGAGACTGGGTCGTAGTCGCACCTGGGGCTGGTCATCATTACACCCACGACGCTCGCGGCCAGCATCAAGATCAGCGAGTTCAGGACGCAGAGCGCCGTCCACAATGGACCTGCGGACTTGGGCTGGTACACCGCCTGCGTGCGCTTCGAGGTGGCGATGGACACCCCTGCCGGGGCGGCACGCGCCACGCGGCTCACCGCCGGCGAGGCCATTGCCGGGCCGCCGGCCGGAGGAGCGGCTGCGGCCGCGCCCGGAGCAGGCGGGGCCGCGGCCGCGCCTGCAAGCGCCATGTGCCGGCCGCTCGCCGAAAGGGCCCTGCGGCGGCCTGAGGCGGTGACCGGGGTCGCCGGGCCGGTCTCGGCCCCGGGGCCGGCATCCACCACCGTCATCTCGCCGGTGGCCGCGGAGGCCGATTCCAGCACTGTGGCGCCGCCGATGTCGGCGGAAACAGCGGGCTGGGCGACCGTGACCTGTTGCGTGATATGTTCGCCGTCAGTCGGCATCAGTTCAATGTCGTCCAGCACTATGTCGCTGGTCTCAGTGCCCGGCGCGGCCGCGATGGGAGAGGGCGCCACGGGCGAGGGCATGGCAGGCATGGTGGGCGGAATGGGCGCACTGGCGCTGAAGGCCTGGCCGATGCGCGAAGGCGGTCTGGCGGGCGCAGGCACGGCCGGCAGGATGCCGCTGGCGCCCTTGCGCTGGGCGGCCGCGGGGATGATGATGGTGGGTTCGGTGCCTTTGTCGGACTTGATCGCCACGACGTCGTCGCGGCGAAACTTCATGGTGCCGGCTGAGCGGAAGGCGCGCAGATCGCCCCGTGCCACGAGGTTCTGCAATTCGTTCTCACTTATCCCCAAAAGCGACATCGCTTCGCGGGCATCAAGTAGATCAGCTTCTGCCATCGCACTGTCTCCCTTGCGTCAAGCCCCTTGCCTCAATCATAATACGCGCCTGCCTCTTTTCTGTCAATGGCGCAATCTCAAGGCGCCTTCTTCTGTGCATTGTACATCTGGAACATCTGGAACCAAGTCATCCCCTGGCCTTTCTCGATAGCTGTATCCGCGGAATCATCCACCAGGATGTCATACTCCAAAGAGCGGGCGCCGACAAGCCGGAACCTGTTCGCCGCGGTTTTGTAGATACAGATCTGCTTGTTCTTGGTATCTATGAGCACCATGCGCTCCTGGTCCGTCGCCATGGTGGCCATGATGCCGTCAGTATCCCAGCCGCCGCCGGCCGCATAAGCCGGCGCGGACACCAGATCAAGGTAGTGGCCTGCCAGGAGCACCAGGATCACGGCCAGCAACCCGTTAATGGCCCAAGCGGCCTTTGTGTGAGTGTTCATTATGGCGTCCTCCCTATGTTTCCCGGGTCACGGGGCCTTTTTGCCGGCCGCCTTCGCCCTCGACTCCTTGATGGCGTCTGCGTAGGCACCCGCTTCCTTGCGGTCCATACCGTTCGCATGGCCATCCAGGAATTTGCCCCCAACCGGTATGCTGCCGTCGAAGATCTCGAGGTCTCTGTCAAACTTGCGGACGCTCACCAGGCGCAGGTGATCGCCTTTCGTCTCATACACGCAAATGACCTGCTTATTGGTGTCGCAGACGAAGAACTTCGATGCGCCGCCCGTATTGACGGGCATCATGAGGTAGCCTGGGGCGGCACAGATGCCGCCTTCTGCGTGGACGCTGCCCACCGACACGGGATTCGGCTGGCCGTGGTTGCGCGGTCCAAGAATGATGAGCGCGGTTATGACCGCGATGCAGGCGAGCAGCACAAAGCGCGCGATCCGCGCCAGCCTGTCACCGAGCGGGGTTGGTTGGCCGTTCATCTGTATTTCCCTCCGGCAGCTTGCCTCACGCCTCGTTCTTCCGTAGTGGTGACGGCCTAACGACGCGGATAATGCGGAAAAATATCTTTTATCTGATTTCGTGCGGCAGCGCAAGCGCAGTCTCTAAGAATGTCACTTTACAAACCCTGTCCAGCGCGGCACACTGAAGGAAGTCGCGGTTGCGGGCGTAGCTCAGCGGTAGAGCGTTGGCTTCCCAAGCCGAAGGTCGAGGGTTCAAGCCCCTTCGCCCGCTGTTTTCAAGAGACCTTGAGGCGGATTGACCAGCGTGTCCCGCTCGTTGAAGAAAGACGGGCGCTGCCACGGCCGAAAGCCGGTCTCCCGCCTCCACCAGAGACGAACAACAACCTGACCTTTCTGCCGGCGATGTAAGACCATTGGAGCCGATCTGGTAATGAGGAGGCAAGGGGGCATCGTTCCTATGGGTACGGGGTAGCAATGAACGCCGAAGGATCCTCGTGTATCCCGCGATGGCCGCCGCCCGAATTGCGGCGGTGGCTCGCGCCGGTGCTGCTCGTCCTGCCGGTGCTCATCGCGTACCTGCCGGCTGTCTGCGGCGGGTTCGTCTGGGACGACATCGCGCATATCGAGCACAACCCGATGCTCACCAGTCCCGATGCGCTCCGGCGCATCTGGTGTACGCTGGAATTCCAGCAATACCTGCCGCTGCAGCTCACCAGCTACTGGGCCGAGCTTAAGCTGTTTGGCCCCAACCCGGTGCCGCTGCACGTCGTCAACATCCTCCTCCACGTTCTCAACGGCCTGCTGATCTGGCGCGTCCTGAAGCGTCTGAATTTCTGTGCGCCGTGGTTCGCCGCGGCGCTCTTCCTGCTGCACCCCGTGAATGTCGAGACCGCGGCGTGGCTCACCGAACGCCGCAATCTGCTGTCCGCCGCGTTCTACCTGAGCGCGGTGTGGTGCTGGCTGCGCTTCGATGACCGCCACGGCAGGCGCTGGTACTGGGCCACGCTGGCGTGCTACGTCCTGGCGCTGTTGAGCAAGACGGTGGCCTGCAGCCTGCCGGTCATTCTGTTGCTGCTCAGTTGGATGCGCGGCCGGCGGGTGGGCGCGCGCGAGATCCTGCTGCTGCTGCCGTTCTTTGCGGTCGGCGTGCCCCTGGGCCTGCTGACCAGTTCGATGGAACGATACCTCATCGGCGCGAACGGCTACGAATGGAGCTTCTCGCCGGCGCAGCGCGTCTTGATCGCCGGCCACGCCTTGTGGTTCTACGCGCTCAAGGACCTCTGGCCGGCCAATCTCATATTCATCTACCCGCGCTGGCGGCTCGACACCGCCGACTGGACGCAATGGCTTTGGGTGGCGGCGGCGCTGGCGGTGCTCGCGGGGTTGATCCCGCTGACGCGCCGTTTCGGCCGCCGCGCCGCTGTGCCGCTGCTGTTCTTCGGAATCACGCTCTTCCCCGCCCTGGGGTTCAACAACATCTACCCGCAGCGCTTCTCGTTCGTGGCCGATCACTTCCAGTACTTTGCCAACCTGGGCATCATCGTCTGGGCCGTGGGAACACTGGCTTGGCTGCTGCAGGCGCGCGGCGTCCTGGCTTTGGGCGCGCCGCCGCCCAGGTGGTTGCGTGGGGCAGCCGGCGCCCTGCTGCTCGTCCTGGCCGTCCTGGTCTGGCGTCAGGCCAGGGTGTTCGTCTCGGATGAGAATGTCTGGCGCGACGTGCTGGCCAAGAATAACGACGCGTGGCTCGCCCACGGCAACCTGGGAGTGACACTTTATTACCGCGGCGAATGGGAGGAGGCGCTGCGCCACTATGAGGAAGCGAGACGCTGCGGGCCGGAAGACCTGAACGCGCTGTTCGTGTGCGGGGACACCTACGCGCAGTTGGGCTTCGCGGCCCAGGCCCGCGAGGCCTTCAACGAAGCGCTGGCCAAAAGCCCGGCCTTTGACATCATCCGGCAGGCCCCCACGCGCGCGGTCCCGTGCCTGGGCCGGATCGTCCGTGCCTTAGCGGGGGCACCGCCCGGATTCCTGACCATCTACGAACGCCACCGTGTCCGGTACACGGTTGATGTGTTGCTGGGGCTCGCAAAGCTGGATGCCGCCGAAGGCGACAACGCCTCAGCGTTGCGGCGCTACGCCCAGGCCTTGGAACTGCGTCCGCAATCGGAGAAAGTGTACATAGCGCGGGGCAGATTCCACGAACAGGCCGGCCGCGTTGCAGATGCACTGGCCGATTACCGGACCGCCGCGGAAGCCGCGCCGCAATCCGGCGAAGGGCTATTCTGGGAAGGCAATGTGTTGCGCGCACAAGGGCGCCTGCAGGACGCCACCGCTGCCTGGGAGGCGGCCCTGGCACGGCAGCCCGAGCATGTCGGCGCCCTCGCGAACCTCGGCGCCGCGCACAGACTGGCGGGCCGGCCCGGCGAAGCTGCCGTCCTCCTCCAGCGCGCCTTGGCGGTGCAGCCCGAGCATGTCGAGTCGCTGCACAACCTCGCGAGTCTCGCGCTGGACAGGGGCGATCCGGAGACGGCGGAACGCCTGTACCGCCGGGTCGTCGTCCAGAACCCGCGGCTGCTGACGAAGGCCTTGCAGGCCGTGCAGTGCGAGGCGCGCATCAGTCTGGGCGTGCTCCTGGCGCGCCGCGGTCAGCTCGATGAAGCCCTTGCGCTCCTCAACCAGGCGCAGCAGCAAGACCGCACGGCCCCGGAGCCCTATCTCCATCTGGCCAGCGTCTATGTCGTGCGCAAGCAGTACGCCGACGCCGCGAAAGTGTTGCACGCCGGTCTGGAGGCCTGTCCGCAAGCCCGGGACGGCGGCGACGCCGGCGGCTATCCGCGCTTGCAGGACCACCTCGCGTGGTTGCTGGCCACCTGCCCGGACGCCCGCTGCCGCGACGGCGTCCAAGCCGTGCGGCTGGCTGAAGCAGCCGTCGCCGCAGTGCCCGGCAAGGCCCAGTTCCTCGATACTCTGGCCGCCGCGCAAGCGGAGTGCGGCGAGTTCGCGCGGGCCGCGGCCACCGCCCGCAAAGCCGAAGAGGCGGCCGGCACGGCCGGCCAGGACGTTCTGGCCCGGAACGTCGCGCAGCGCCGGCAACGCTACGAAACCGATAAGCCCTGGCGGGACGGCGGGCCGTAACGGTCCGCGGCGCGGCCAAAGCCGAAACTCGAAACCCGAAAGCAGAGCAGGGAGTGTTTCATTTCAGTTAGCCTGCGATGGAGCCACGGGCGCCCTCGCCCGTGGGATGGCGGGCGAGGCGCCCGCCGCTCCTAACTGAAATGAAACACTCCCAGCAGAGCAGACGCCTGCCGCACGTCCTTGCGCGATGGAGGCAAGTTGGGGTATAAGTGGCGGCTGCGCGCGACACGTCATAATGGAGGTCCCATGAAAGTTGTCAGGATTACCGGCGAGAAGCAGTGCGAACTGGTGGACAAGCCCAACCCAAGAGCCGGCGCCAATGTGGTCGTCGTGAAGATCCAAATCGCGCCGATGTGCACGGAGTACAAAGCTTACAAGAACGGCTGGAAGTCCGAGGGCCTCGGCCATGAAGCGGCAGGCGAAGTTGTCGAGGTGGCGCAGCCCTGCAAGGTCAAGGTTGGGGACCGCGTCGTCGTGATGCCGTTGGACGCCTGCGGGGCCTGTCCGCTGTGCCTGGACGGCGACTACATCCACTGCCAGCATGGCCCTGACATTCTGAAGACCACGGGGAGCGCGGCGGGCCGCGCCACCTACGCGCAGATGCTCATCAAGAACGACTGGCAGCTCCTGCCCATCCCGGACGGCCTGTCTTACGAACATGCGGCCATGGCCTGCTGCGGACTGGGGCCGACGTTCGGGGCCATGCAACTCATGCGCGTGGAGGCGTTCGATACGCTGCTCATCACCGGGCTGGGTCCGGTCGGCCTGGGCGGCGTGATCAACGGCGTCTTCCGCGGTGCGCGGGTGCTGGGCGTGGAGGCGCAGCCTTACCGCGCGCGCCTGGCGCGGGAACTGGGCGCCGCCGAGGTGTTCGATCCGAACGACAAGGAGACCTTGGCGCGGATCAAGGCGCTCACCGGCGGGGCCGGCGTGGACAAGGCGGTGGATTGCTCCGGCGTGGCGCAGGCTCAAAGGCTGATGCTTGACGCCACCCGGCGCAAAGGCCATGCGGCTTTCGTCGGCGAAGCAGGCGAACTGACACTCAAAGTCAGCGACGACATGATCCGCAAAGGGTTGACACTGCACGGCGCGTGGCACTGGAACTTGAGCGACACGCCCCGGATGATGGAAGTGATCAGGAAGTCCTCCGGACTGCTTGACAAAGCGATCACCCACAGGTTCCCGTTGAGCCAGGTGCGAGACGCCTGGGAACTCCAGCTCACGGGCAACTGCGGGAAGGTAATGCTGTACCCGTGGTGAACGTGGCCAGAGAGGAGGCCAGGATGAAACTGGCGGCACTGTTGGTCCTGGTTGCAGCGGCGGCAGCGCTGTCCGGCGCGGAAGAGGAGAAGCCCAAACCCAAGGAGGAACTCGAACCCGACAAGCTTCCGCCAGCGCCGCCGGGCAAGACCTGGAAACTCGTCTGGCATGACGAATTCTCCGGCGCCAAACTTGACGAGACCAAGTGGGAAGTCCCGGAGTCCCTCCCTGAGATCAAACGCCACGACGCCGAGTGGTCGCGGGAGGCCGTCAAGCTTGACGACATAGGGCATCACCTGGTCATCAGCACCTTCAAGGAAGGCGACAAGTACTACGACGGCTGCGTGCAAACCAAGGGGAAGTTCGAGCACGCCTTCGGCTACTACGTCGCGCGCTTGCAAATGCAGAAAGAGCCCGGCCATTGGCCGGCTTTCTGGCTGTACAACGAGTGCGTCAACCGAGAGCACGACGGCCGCGAAGGCACGGAGATTGACATCATGGAGAAGCCGTTCCTCGATGAGCGCGTGCTGAACGGGCTGCACTGGCGCGGCTACGGCGAGCACCAGAAGTCCGCCAGGCATGTGTCCAAAGCGCAGGGGCTGACGGAGGGCTTCCACACCTTTGCCCTGCTCTGGACCCCCGAGGAGTACGTTTTCTATACCGACGCGAAGGAAACCTGGCGCAGCAAGGAGGGCGGCGTGTGCCAGGTGCCGCTCTACATCAAGATCAGCGACGAAGTGGAGGCGAAGGGCTGGGCGGGAGATTTGAGCCAGGCCAGCCTGCCGGACCAGTTCGTCGTGGATTACGTGCGGGTGTACGATCTGGTGGAGGAGGAAAAGGAGGAGGAGAAGGAGGAGGCCAAATGAACGTGGCAATGCTGCTGGTTCTGCTCCTGGCCGCGGCCAGGTTATCTTGCGCGGGCGAAGAGCAGCTCGAACCCAAGGACAACCTTCCGCCTGCGCCGCCGGGCAAGGCCTGGAAACTCATTTGGCATGACGAGTTCGACGGCGACAAACTGGACGAGAAGAAGTGGGACATCCCCGAGTACAAACGCCACGACGCCCATTGGTCAAGGAAAGCCATCGCGCTCGACGGCCAGGGCCATCTGGCCATCAAGACGC
>JBEKKG010000170.1:0-10560 GCA_050010835.1 Planctomycetota bacterium | reverse complement strand
GAGCGGAGGAAACGGCCAGTGAGGAAACCGCGCGCGCTGCCGAGGACTTGGTTTCCGCAATGGGCGCGGGCACGGAATACACTCCGGTCAAGGCCAGAGTGCCTGCTTATCCCGCGGCGGTCGAGCAGTTTCTGGCGGGCAGCAGTGACGAAAGAATCCGCCGCTTCAACCGGGAACTGAAGACGCTCCTGACGGCGCTCGCAGGCGGGCGGGCACAGGAAATCGCCGCGTGCTACCACGGCACACAGTTGCTCAGGCATCTGTGGGGAGCGCCCTACCACTACCTGTGCTTCCAGCGGCAGGAAACGTGAACGCGGTTGCTTCCCTATCGTGGCGGGACTGTTTAGTTTCAGTTAGCTGTCCGCCCGGCGCAGATCCTGCTTGGACAGAAAGCCCCTCTCAGGGCACCTAACTGTAACTAAACACTCCCTATCGTGGCTTGTTTTCATTTGAAGTTTCGCAATTGCACAATACTCTATATATACATGAACCTGCGGACGGAGGGGCGTATGAGCAAGAACCGGAAGCCTGCGCAGTACGCTATGTGGAGCAGCATCCCTTGGCGCGTGTGTGTTGTCGTGCTGCTGGCCGCACCGTTGTGGCCGCTCTGCCTCTCGGCAGGCGACTGGGTTTCACAGGATATCGGCGGCGCCAAGGCCGGAAGCAGTAACCCGAACGGCGCAGACGGCTATGACATCGCGGGCGCCGGCAAAGACATGTGGGATTCCAGCGACAGCTTCCGCTTTATGTTCCAGAAGGTGAGCGGCGATTGCGAAATCAGCGCGCGCTTAACCTCGCTGGAGCAGACGGACCCCTGGGCCAAGGCCGGCGTCATGGTGCGGCAGTCCACGGCCCCCGGCAGCATACACGCGATGGTCTCGGTCTCGGCGGGTAACGGCGTCGTGTTCCAGCGCAGGATCGAAGCCGGCGAAGAATCCCTCGGCACGAATGGCCCTCCTGGAAAAGCGGGGACCTTATGGCTGCGCCTGACCCGCGCCGGGAAGACCGTGACCGCGTACGCGGCCACCGATGAGGCGGGCAAGGAGTGGCACAGAATCGGGTCTGAGGCGCTGGAGTTCAGCGACCCGGTGCTGGTGGGCCTCTGCGTCTGCTCCCACAAGGGCGACACCTTGAATACGGCGGGCTTCCGCAGCGTCAAGTTGAAGGCCGCGGGCGCACCCGACGCACCCGACACAGCCGAAGAGCCCGTGAAGACCAAGCCGAACTACCCGGGCCTCGCGGGGTTGGACGCTCCAGTCACCAAGCCTGCAACGCCGCCCGCAACGCCCGCAACGCCGCAGGCCGAGCCGGCCGAGCCGGCCCCGCGGCCCGCTGAACCCGAGGCCGCGCCGGCCGACAAGAGCCTGGCGGCTGCGCTGGCCGGCAGCGCCGCGAAACTCGTCAGCGCCGGGAAGATTGAGAAGGCGCGCGACATGTGTTTCCGCGCGCTGGCCACCGACGACGGCTGTGCGGAAGCCCTCTTCGAGCTGGGCAAGATTCTCGAGAAGGAAGGCCAGAGCACCGCAGCCGGCGACTTCCTGGCCCGCGCCGCGCGCCAGTTCGCCAAGGAGGAAGGCGCCAACCCCGCGTGGACCAGCAAACGCCTGGAAGCCGAGCGCCGCGTCAGAGCTCTGAATCCCTATGCCTCGCATCTCACGGAGGTGTTGACGGATTACGCGGTGGCGCTCAGCGCCGTGGTCAAGAAAGCGCCCGATGCCATGACTCAGGAGGAGGCTGCGGAGCGCGTTGACATGCTGCGCCTGGCTGACTTTGTCCCGCCCGAGAAGCTGCCGGTGATTGACAGACCCAAGGCCACGCCAGGCAGCAAAATGGTCACCAGGGTGGACAGCAATGGCTTTGTCCACAGGGAAAGGAAGGAAGTCGTCACCAGTGTGCCGCCGGATGTGGAGCGCGCGCTGAAGGGCGCCGGCTGGACCACCATCACCGGCACTTGGAAGAAAAAGGACAACAACGTCTATGAGGTGACCGACGGCAAACTCGAGACGCCCAAGACCAATGGCGCTGTCCAGGTGCTTGTCCACAAAGGCGGCACGGGCCACGTCAAGATAATGGTGCGCAACAATCAACGTGCCAGTTCCTACTACTATTCCAGCAGCTATTCCGCCTCCGGTTTTGGCTTCCAGGTGGAAGGCGCCGCGGCCAAGATGTATTCGGCCTCGGGCGGCTGGGCTTGGAGCCTGAACGATATCAGGCCGTACATGGAGCGGGAGGTGCCGGTGAATCTTCCCAGGAACAAAATCCTCATCACGATCGAGGAGGGCAAACTGCAAATGTTCGTCAACGATAAGCGCGAGCACAACTCCAATTACAAGCTCAGCAAGGACGGCCCGTTCGCCATCGAGGTGGATGGGACCTGGACCATTGAGTCGCCACAGGCCGCGGGACAGTAGGTGGGCTTGAATTCACCGCCGCAACCCGTGCGCACTGCGTTCACCGACGAGCAGTTCGCGCAACCCTATCCGGATGGCGCGCAGCACCAATACTGGTACGTCGCCCGCAACAAGATCATCGCCCGGCGGCTGGGAGCGCTCCTGCCGCCGCGCGGCCAGGGGGGCCAGGACGTGGTCCTCGAAATCGGTTGTGGCCGCGGCATTGTCGTGGACTACTTGCGCAAGCGGGGCTGGAATGTGCTGGGGTGCGAACTGGGCCGGCCCAGCCCGATCTTGCCCGAGGTCGCGCCGCACCTGACGTTCGGGACGGAGGCCTTTCAGCTTCCCGTGCAGCTCAGGGACGCAGTCAAGTGCCTGCTGTTGCTGGACCTGCTCGAACACCTGGCGGAGCCGGGCGCGTTCCTGGACAGTTGCCGCGCGAAGTTCCCGTCCTGCGAGTTCGTCTTTGCGACGTTGCCCGCGCGGATGGAGTTATGGTCCAACTACGATGAATACTACGGCCACTTTCGGCGCTACAGCGCCGGATCTGCACGCGCTCTTTTCGCTGCGCAAGCGCTCCAGGTGCTGGACTGCGGGTATTTCTTCCACCTGCTGTACATCCCCGCGCTGGTCTTGCGTTGTCTGCGCCTGAAGCGCAGCCTGGTCATCCGGGCGCCCAGAAGGCCCGGCTGGCACGCGGCTCTGGGCGCCTGCTTCGATATGGAAGAACGCCTGCTGCCGTCGTGCGTGCCTGGGACATCGCTGTATCTGGCGGCGCGCATGCGCTCGTAATGCCTCGTTAAAGAAATGGCGGAACGGTAGGACAGGCTTTCCAGCCTGTCCGGACAGCCTGGAAAGGCTGTCCTACTTGACTCCGTCCTCAGAAGTGCGAAAGTCAGTCCAGGACGATTTCATACAGAGAGTCCCCTAAGCGATGGATGAACTTACAAGCGATCAAGGCCCACCCTCCCCACAGCGCTCCCGCCTGTGCATGTCTCTGCTGCTGTTGCTTGCGGCGTACCTGCTGGTCACGGCCTGGAACCTGGGCATTCAGACTGTCGCAAACCCCGACGAACCGCGCTATGCGTCGGCGGCGCGCACCATGCTGCGCAGCCGGGAAGGGCGGGACTGGCTGGTCCCGATGTTCAATGGCCAGCCGCATCTGGTCAAACCGATCTTCTTCTACTATCTGATTGCCGCCACTGGCTGGGCTGGGCAGGCCGTGGGACTGAGCGAGGTGACGACTTACCGCCTGGGCCCGCTGCTCATGGGTCTGCTCGCCGTGGCCGGGACTTTTCTCCTCGGCGCCCGCTTGCGCTCGGCGCGCTTCGGGTTTCTGGCCGCGGCTGTGCTGATAACCAGCGGCGAGTTCCACAAGATGGCGCGCCAGTTGGTCGTGGACATGACGTTGACGGGCTTCCTCGTCTGGGCCTGGCTGTTCTGCCACGTGGCCTTGGAGAGAATCGAAATTCGAAATTCGAAATTCGAAATTCCCGTGCTGCCGCTGTTGTGTTTCTATGTGTGCCTGGGCTTTGCGTGCATGACCAAAGGCCCGTTCGTAGTCGCCATGTTCGTGGTCGTCCCGCTGCTGCTGTACCTCTACTGGTGCGGCAGACTGAGGGACACGAAATACGCCGGCTTGTGGTGGGGCGTGCCGTTGTCCCTGGCGCTGGGCCTGTGGTGGTCGCTGGCGCTGCAGCGGCTCGGCTACGGCGCTGAGTCAGGGGCCTTCTTCCTGAACGAGAATCTCAAGCGCTTTGCAGGGCAGTTGGACCACGTTGAGCATCCCTGGCCTTTCATCTTTTACTTGCGAGGGCTGGGTGAGAACTTTGCGCCGTGGGTGGTCTTGCTGCCGTTTGTGGCGTGGTGGGCGTACAAACAACGGCGGCCTGCCACAGAGAACACAGAGAGCACAGAGGGGCAGAAGAAAGAAGGGAACTCGGACGGCGCGCGCTTCCTGTTGTGTGCGCTGTTCGTGCCCTTTGTTTTCGTGGGAATTTCCATCAGCAAACGGCCGCTCTACCTGCTGCCGCTTTATCCATATCTTTCCCTGGCTCTGGCCTGGGCTTGGGAGGAAGCGCTGCTGAAACGCGAGGCCGGACGGGCAAACGACGGAGCGTGGCCTTATGGCGTAGATCTGCAACGCCCCCGTCCCCGCGGCCATCCAGAGGATCGCCCTACATCCTGCTGCACGTGGCCCTGGCACATAGTGCTGCTGGCCTTGAGCCTGGGTGTTCTGGTTGCGGGCGCGGTAGGCGCCGTGTGGTGGCTGCCCAAACATGGGGGCCAGTGGCGCGAATGCGTGGTGCTGGGCGCCTTGAGCACGGCGATGGCTGTCTGTGGGTGTGCGGCGGGGCCCGCGCTGAAGCGCGGCTCGGCACACTGGGCCAGCTTGCTGGTGCTCGGCATGGCAGCTCTGGCCTTTGTCGGAATGGAGGGGGTCTGGCGTCCGATCAGCGAGCGGGCCGCCAACCGCGTGGAGTTCTACCAGACAGTGAAGCGGGCGCTACAGGACCATCCCGTGGCCATGCTGGGCGGCGATGATCCCAACGAGGCAGCCTGGTATCTCGACCGCACGAAACAGATTGATGCCCTCGTCAGCGCCAAGGACCTGCAGGCGCGGTTCTTTGACGTGCCCGGCACAAGGCTGCTGGTATCTGAGAAAACCTTGCTCTTGCCCAAGAACTCCGAACTGAAGAAAAAGGTCAAGGCGGAGCCGGTGGCCAGTACGCGCCTGGGCGAACTTTGGTTTCTGGCCGCACCGGACAGTGAGTCCTCGCACAAGGAAACCGCGGGCCATGACGCAACCGCTCAGTGAACAATCGTCTGCACCCGTAGCGCAGGCTGCCAGCCTGCATTTCCCAGGGGCAGGCAGGATGCCTGCGCTACACTGGCGGGAATTGTCGTGCGGTGTTATACTAACAAAAATGCCGATAGTTAGGTTTCTATGGGGTCTATGATGAGTCCAAGCGAAGCGCTTGACGAGTCTTCGGATTCCAGTGCAAAGCGCACCTTTCTGAGCGCCTGTTTATTGCTCATGGTGGCCGCATGGATGCTCTGGGGCATCGGAAAGTACGGTCTGTATGAGCCGCATGAAGCTCAGTACGCCGGCGCAGCCAGCGAAATGCTGGCGCGCGGCGATTGGGTGACCCCTTACTTGAACGGGGCGCCGGAGCTGAACAAGCCGCCGTTGTTCTACTGGCTGATCGCACTGAGTCTCAAGTCTCTTTACCATTCGGAGAGGGCGCCTGTGTCCATAGAGTTTGTGGCGCGGCTGCCTTTGGCGCTGATCGGCCTCTGCGGCCTGCTCCTGGCCTGGCAATGGGCCCGGGAGTTGTGGGGGCGGCGCGCCGGCCGGTGCGCGGCGCTGATGCTGGCAGTTGCGCCGGGCTGGTACGTATTTGCGCATCAATTGCTGACTGACGAGCTGCTGTCGGTGCTGATATTCGCGTCTCTGTATCTGCTGTGGAAGGCCCTGGGTGCGCGCCATTCGCGCTGGCGTTGGGGCTGGTTCTACGGGGTTATCGGGCTGGCCGTGCTCACGAAGGGCCTGCCAGGCGCTTTTTTCCCGCTCCTGACATTGGCCCTCTTCGTGCTTGTGCGCCGGGACTGGACCCTCCTCGGCCACTGCCGCCCGCTCCTCGGGATTCTAGTTATCTGCTGCATCGTTGCGCCTTGGGCCGCGCTCTTCGAACTGCACAACCCGGGCGCGCTCAAGTACATGCTGGTGAACGAGCACCTGCAGCGCTTGCGGGACCAGCGGATACCACACGATTACGGCTGCGTGCAAGTAGGCGCGACCGTGTTCCTGTTGTTCAGCTTGCTCTGGTGCGCGCCGTGGAGTCTCTTATTGCCGCAGACCGGATGGTTTGCCTACAGGAGCATCAAAGAAGAAACGCAAAGCAAGCAGCACCGTGCCGTCAAGGATGCGGTGCTCCTGCTCGGCTTCGGCGCGGGCCTGCCGCTGGTCTTCTTCACCTTCGTTCCGGCGCGCCTGGTTTACTACGGCTTGCCCGCGGCCCCTCCGTTGGTGGTCCTCTGTGCGGGGTTCCTGAGCGCGCCGGAGCGTTGGAGCGGCCGCAGCAGGCTGTTCGCAGTCGGCCTGGCCATCGCTTTGGGATTGGCCATAGCCAGCCTGACGCCTTACCTGCCAACCTGGCTGGCAAAAGTCCCGGATCTTAAGGCTATGACCATGCTGCTGAAGGATGTGCCCGTAGAAGCACTTCTCTTGGCCGCGGGACTGGTGCTCTGCGGATTGTTGCTGTACCTGCGCCAAGCGGGCTTCGCTTTCGCCGTTCTTATAGTAGTCCTGGGCACCGTCGAGGCTTTCAGCATCGGCCAATTCCATGCTTTGGACTCGATCTTCTCCTCAAAGAGCCTGGTGGCGAAGCTGGCACCGGCGCTCGGCGGCGACTGCGTCTGGATTTCGGAAGGGTCGCAGGAAGTCGGCGCCAGCGCCGGATTGGGGTTCTACCTGCGGCTGCAAGCGGCCGGGACCGACGGTAGGGAAAATTCGCCAGTCTTCGCCGGCCAAGGCTATGTGCTGATCATGAATGACGACCCGCGGCGCCCGCCGCCAGCCTATCCGGGCCCTGCGCCCGAGTTCCTGATAGACCACAAACGCCTGGAGGAGTTGTGGGCCCGCGGCGTCCCGTCGGTGTTCGTCACGGATTTCCAGCGGATTGACTGGAAGAGCGACAAGCCGCTGCTGCCAGTGCGCGATTGCCGCTATGTCCCGCTGGCAGTGGGAGGCCATCGGAAGGTCTATGCCAACCCCTCTGCCTGGCAGCGGCTGGCTGCCGCGGGGTTGGTTCCGGCAGACGGACAGCAGGCCGGCAGGACACCAGGCCAACAAGCCATCAGGTAAGCAAGCCCACTTCGTTTTATTTGTCCTAATTTGTCCTATAGGGCGGCCCGGAGACTGCACGGTCATGTTTTTTGAAGATAGCGCCGCTGGCGTGGTCTAAGCTAAGTGCGCCGCAGTTGTGCCGGCGGACTCGTTTCCCGAATACTCTTGGCTGGGAAGAAAGTGGTCGAAGCCAGCGTTGAGCAAAATGGTGGTGTTTTCTGGGGTTTCCGAGCCAAGGCTTGGCCCGCTTTAGCTGTGCTGACACTGGTATACTTCTTCGCCACCGGCTGGGGCCTCGGCATTCAACATATTGTCAGCCCGGATGAGCCGCGCTACGCCGTGGGCGCACGGAACATGCTGCACGGCGGCGATCCCATTGTTCCGTTCTTCAACGGGCATCCGCATCTGGAGAAGCCGGCGCTCTTTTACTGGCTCTTGGTTGTCTCCGGCACCGTGGCGCAGTTTATCGGGGTCTCCCTGGATACGGCTGGGTTCCGTCTTGCCCCCCTGTTCATGGGTTGGCTGGCGGTGCTTGGGATTTACCTCCTGGGCCGGAGGTTGTTGAACCCGCGGGGCGCCTGCGTTGCGGCGGTTATCCTGATGACGTCGTATCAGTTTCACGATGTGGCCCGTGAACTGGTCATTGATATGACGCTTACGGCGTTCCTGCTCTGGTCCTGGCTTTTCTTCCACATTGCCCTCGGCCGGCTTGAGCGTGGCGCGCGTTCCTTCTGGCCTTTGTTGGGGTTTTACCTGTGCCTGGGCTTGGCGTGCATGAGCAAAGGGCCGTTCCTCGTGGGCATATTCTCGACCGTGCCGCTCGTGGCTTACCTGTTCTGGACGCGGCGGCAAAAGCTGCTCGCGCGGGCGGGCCTGTGGTGGGGCCTCCCGCTGGCGCTGGCGCTGGGGCTGAGCTGGTTCGTGGCGCTGAAGTCGAAGGGCTATGATCCCACGCCGTTCTTTTCCGTGGAGAACCTAGCCCGTTTCTTTGGCCGCAAGGACCACGTCCACCGCGTGCCTTTCCTCTTCTATCTGTACTCCTTGTTCCAGATTTTTGCCCCGTGGGTGGTCTTAGTGCCCTTTGCGGCGTGGTGGTCGTACAAGACGTGGCACGACGTTCGACATTCTGCCAGATTGTCGAACGGTCTCCCTCTTCCCACAGGCGAGATAACTCCACATAATAGAGGGGGAATCACAGCACCCCCCTGTCCTCTCCCCGCGGGGGAAATGAAGATCAGTGACGGCGCCAAGTTGCTGGCCTGTGCCTTGGGCATATCGTTCGTCATCATGGGCCTTTCACAGAGCAAGCGGCACCTGTATTTGCTGCCGCTTTTCCCGTACCTGGCGCTTTGGCTGGCCTGGTTCCTGGAACGCACCTTCCTGAGCCGCGAGGGCGAGCCCGGCAATAAAGCCTCCGTTTACCTGCTCGATATGAGGGTGATGCTGGCCCCGGCTTGCTTTGCTTGCACTCTATGGCTCCCTCAGGCTGGCGGACTGCCTGTGGAGACCGCAGGCTGCGTAGTGCTTTGCATTGTAATGTGGATTGCCCTCGCAATGACGGCCAGGGCGCTGAAGCAAGGGAAGCGGCAGAGGACTGTGTGCCTGCTCTTGACGGCGGCGGTCTTGTTGGCCTTCGGCAGGGAAGCGGTGATCCGGCCCATCCATGAGCGTGCGCTGAACCTCGGAGAGTTCTATGCCGAGGTAAAAGACAAACTGGCTGACAGACGGCTGGTGATCGCCGGCATGAATTCAAACGAAGCTTCCTGGTATCTGGACAAGACCCTCAGCCCCATTGACCAGGTATCCGTGCCGGAGCTGGAAAACAGCTTCTACGGGACACCTGGGACGGCGCTCCTGGTTCGGGAGGACGCCCTGGCTAATCCTGCGCTCAAGGGCTGCGTAATCCCGCTCTCAGGGAAGATTACGCGGAACAAGGAGACCTTTGTGCTGGTCGTCCCTGATCCGGCACATCCGCCGGACCCCGCGGCATTCAAGGTCCGTGCTGCGAAACGCAAGGCAGGTTTCTTTGACGACTTGTAAAAGCAGGCTTTGGGCTTTAGGCTTTAGGCATTAGGGTTGGGGCTTCGAGTGCGCAAGGTTGGGAGGCAGTGCCTAAAGCCTGATGCCTAATGCCTACGTGGAGGGGTGACGGATGTGCGGAATTGCGGGGTATGCGCGGGCGCGGTGCTGCGAGCTTCCGCTTGAGGAAGCCGGGGTGCTGCACCGCATGGTGGCGACGCTGACCCCGCGTGGCCCTGACGCCGAAGGCTATTACGTCACCGGCTCCGTGGCGCTGGGGCACCGCCGGCTGTCCATCATTGACCTTTCCGGCGGCGCGCAGCCGATGTGCGACGAAGAGCGCGGCGTGGCCGTGGTCTTCAACGGCGAAATCTACAACTACCGGGAGCTGAACGCCGAACTCGAAACGCTCGGCCTCTCCGCGCGCACACGCTCGGACACGGAAACGCTCCTGCACGCCTATTCCGCCTGGGGCCAGGAGTGTCTCGACAAACTTAACGGGATGTTCTCCTTTGTGATCTACGACCTGCGGAACCGGCGTCTCTTCGGTGCGCGCGACCGCATGGGCAAGAAGCCTTTCTATTACTACCAGAAAGACGGCCTCTTTGTTTTCGCCAGCGAGATGAAGGCGCTGTTGCAGCACCCGGCGGTCAAGCCCGAGGTGGACCCGCAGGCCGCCGCGCGCTACTTCCTGCATGAATTCGTGCCGGCGCCCTACGCCATCTTCAAAGGGACGCGCAAACTCGGCGCCGCTCAATGCCTGACGTACCACTTGGACACGGGCGAGCTGGCTGTCCGAACCTACTGGGACATGTACCGCTCCGAGGAACCCCCGCCGCAGGACCATACCTCGGAAGAAGACTGGGGCGCGCGCATCCGCCAGTCCCTCGAAACCGTGGTCCGGCGCCGCCTGGTCTCCGACGTGCCGCTCGGAGTCTTCCTCTCCGGCGGCATTGACAGTTCCGCGGTCACGGCGGCCATGGTCAGGATCATGGGGCCGGAGAACGTCAAGACGTTCTCGATCGGCTTCAGCGATAAACGCTTCGACGAAAGCGAATACGCGGAGCGCATGTCGAAATTCCTGGGCACCAAGCACGCGGCAGATCACCTGAGCGCGGACGTGGCCACGGACATTCTGCCGAAAGTGATCTCTTTTCTCGACGAGCCGTTTGCCGATCCGTCGGTGCTGCCCACTTACCTGCTGGCGCGGTTCGCGCGCCGCTTCGTGACCGTGGCCCTCACGGGCGACGGGGGCGATGAGTTGTTCGCCGGTTATGACACGTTCCGCGCGCTGAGCTTTCT
>JBEKKG010000169.1:0-10629 GCA_050010835.1 Planctomycetota bacterium | reverse complement strand
GCGAATCAATCACCTCCTTGTGCTCCGCCTTGAACTTCACTGGATACAGGTACCGCATGGCGAAGACGGCGTCCGACCTCACGGTTGCCGCGGGGTCGTCGTCCACTGCTTTGACCAGCAACAGCGCGACTTCATGCACCGCTTTCAGCTCCGGCTGGTTCCTGCTTTGCTGGAAGCTCAGCACCGTAACCAGTGCCTCCATTATCTTTCTTCGGATTTCAGCGAACTCATTCCTCTCCGCCTCTGCTGCTGTGTTGGCCGCCGCGGGTGCATCGGGATCGGCCTTGGCGGCGGCGGCCGGCTGTTGGAAGTCACCGTAGGCCACTTTCAGCGGTTCCACTGCCTCGGCAGTGCCAATGATGCCCAGGGCCTCAATCCCGCCCTTGACCAGTTTCATATCCTTCTCATTCTTCACGACGCCAATGATCACAGGCATGGTTTGCTTGGCTTGTTGCTGTGCTTCGCGGATCAACTGCGCCAAAACTAACATCACATTGACGCGCAACTCCGGCGCCATCTTCTTGTCGCTCACCATTTCAATAAGCTTGTTGACGGTGGGCACCGACAGTTGCGTAATGCCGAGACTCTTGAGCAGGTCGCCGAGCGCCCCGGCCGCGGTCTCGCGCAGCATAGCATCCTGGTCGCTGAGCAGTGCCGTGAGCGGCTCCAGAGATTGACTTGAACCGAAGACACCCACGGCCCTGATCGCCGCACAACGCAAAGCTGTGACATCCAACTTATTCTTCACCACGTCGAGGAGCGCCGTGTGGGCCTCTATGTCCGCATGTTCCTTTGGATCGTTAACCAGCGTGTCTTTGAACACTTCCGCCACAGCCACGCGCACCAGCATGTGCTCTTTCTGGTCCTTCAAGATGGTGGTCAGCGGCCCTATGTACTTCTCCTTGATTACCTTGTCTACGAGGTAGAGTTTCCCCAGCGCCCCTATGGCGCTGATGCGCACGAAAATGTCGTCCGGCTTGGCCGTGTCCAACTTGGCAATAGCAAGCAGCTCGTCCACCACCTTGTAGTCGCGCAACGGGCCGGCCTCGGTGAGCTCACCTAACTTCCCGATGGCGTTGGAGCGGGCTATCGGGTTCTGGTTGGGGTTCCTTGCGATCCTGAGTAATTCCGCCGCGGTCTGTACCCTTTCACCGGCGCCGGCGCCCCAAGCCGCGGCAGAGACCAGCAGCAGGCACGAGCACGTCAGCACGAGCGCACGGCCACCCTGAACCTGCCAAGCATTCGATTTCATGGTCTTCCTCCTCCTCTCGCAGGCGCACCAGCCATCCGGCCTGCGTGCCGCGGGTATGACGCTGGACTTCTAAAAAGGCTGCAACTTTGTAAGGGAATTCCCTAGGCGTTGTCAAACGCTGAAAATGCACTACTCTAAACACAGAGGACACAGAGGACCGCAGAGAACCCTGTAAGAAAAGATTTTCTGTTGTTTCCATTGTCTTTTCCTCTGTGTTCCTCTGTGTCCTCTGTGTCCTCTGTGTTGAATGAAGTACAGGCTAATGAGGCTGCCCGCCGTGCGTTCAAGCGAAGAACTCAAGCACCGGAAATCGAAAACGCAGGAACTGCGGGCGGCTCTGGCCGCGCGCGGTTTGGCCCCGCGCAAGAGCCTGGGCCAGAATTTCATGCTGGACCCGAACTTCGCCGCATTCGTGGCCCGGGCCGCCGCTCCGGACGAGCGCACGCTGCTCATCGAGGTCGGCCCCGGCACGGGATTGCTCACCACCGCCCTGCTCCAAGCGCACCCGGCCGCGCGCGTGCTGGCGATTGAGATTGACCGCGGCCTGGCCGCCTTGTTGCGCGAGACCCTGGCCCAGGAACTCGCACACGGCCGCCTCACTCTGCTGGAAGGCGATGCGTTGTCGGGCAAGCACGCGCTCTCGCCCGCCCTGGCGCAAGCAGCCCTCGAAATCAGCGCCCGCGAGAACCGGCCCCGCCTGGTGCTGTGCTCCAACCTGCCCTACAACGCCGCCACACCGTTCCTCATGAACCTGGCCTGCGATTCCGGGAAGATGGCCCTGGAATCTGCCGTGGCGACCGTGCAGGCGGAGCTGGCCGAACGGCTGCTGGCGCGGCCAGGCAGCTCGGCCTACGGCGCGCCGACCGTCATTCTGGCCTTGCGGGCCACAGGCAGGATCTTGCGGCGCGTGGGCAAGGAAATTTTCTGGCCGCGCCCGGACGTGGACTCGGCGGTTATCGAACTGCGGCTTAAGCCGTGGGCGGATTCCGGGGACATGACCCGATTTCCGGCTGGATTCCGGGGACACGATCCCGATTTCCAAACAGCCGGAAATCGGGTCATGTCCCCGGAATCCCTGCTGCTGCGCGCGGAGGTCGCTCCCTTCCAGAAGTTTCTGCAATGGCATTTCTCCCAGCGGCGCAAGATGCTGCGGGCCACCTTCAGGCCGCTGGAGATCCCCAAGGCCCTCAACATCCCGCCCCGCGCGCGCGTGGAGGAACTCGCGCCCGAAACACTGCTGGCGCTCTTCCGGCTCACACCCCAACCACGTCCTTGAGGGAGGCCGCTTTTGTGTTCCCCCTCCCCTTGCGGGAGGGGGTAGAGGGGAGGGCCTTTTGCGAACGAATCGAATTTGTTTGCCAGGTCCACAGAAGCAGTTGAGATAGCGCCATGAAGACGCTCGCCCCGGAACTCCTGGCTGAGGTGGTGCGGCGGCTGGTGGCGGCATTCCAGCCGGAGCAGATAATTCTGTTCGGTTCCTACGCCTGGGGCACGCCCACTGAAGACAGCGACGTGGACTTGTTCGTGGTTGTCTCGCAGAGCGATGAGACGCCTTATCAGCGTGTCATTCGCGCGCGCGATTCTTTGCGGGGCATGGGGTTTGCCAAGGACATTCTGGTGAAAACGCGCGCCGAAGCCGACCGTTATCGCCACGTGCGCGCCTCCCTGGAACACCAGATTTTCGAGCAGGGGAAAGTGCTATATGGATAAGGCCAAGTGCGAAGTTGCGCAGCAGTGGTTGGTGAAAGCCGCACATGACCTGGGTACCGCCCGCAAAGCTGCTGCCGACCCCGACCCGTATCTGGATGCGGCCGTGTTTCACTGCCAGCAAGCAGCCGAAAGGGCCGTCAAAGGGTTTCTCCTGTTTCACGATGTGGAATTCAAAAAGACGCACGACATGGGCGAGCTGGTAAGCTTGGCCAACCACGTCCTTGCGCTTCTTCAGCCGGCAGCGGACCGTGAGCCTGGATTACGATTTTTACTGAGGGGGGCCCTTGAAGATCGGGTGGTCTGTCCACGATTTGCATTGACTTCCCCAAGACCCATGATCTCAGGCTTTTGGCGTGGCTTTGCCCTTTGATTATTCCCCTAAACCGTCTATATTGCGCGCATGTGGAGACCCGGCGTCAAGATTCCTATGCGAGAGATTCGCGCCTTTGCGAAGCGCGTGGCGGCTGAGTTCCACCCGCAGCGCATTATTCTCTTCGGCTCCTACGCCCGCGGTGAAGCCACGCCGGATTCGGACGTGGACCTGTTGGTGATTATGCCTTTTCGCGGCAAAGACTATTTGCAGGCCTCGAAGATCAGGATTCAGGTGGACGCGAAATTCCCCATGGACTTGCTCTGCCGCACCCCCGGCAACGTGCGCGAGCGCCTGGAGTTGGGGGACTGGTTCATCAAGGAGATACTGGAACAGGGGAGAGTGCTATATGAATCTTCTGACCGCTGAGTAGGTAGCGAAGGCTGAATCAGACTGGGACACGGGTACGTTCGTTTTTCGCAGACGAAAGAGACCCAGTTACGATGATGCCTGTTTCCACGCGCAGCAGTGTGCTGAGAAGTATATGAAAGCCCTGCTTCAAGAGGCCGGCGTGGCATTCTCCAAGACACACGATTTGCGTTCCTTACTGACCATGTTGCCGGCCAAGGACGAGGCTTGGGAGGCGCTTCGTCCACTGCTGGTTGACCTTTCTGCTTCAGCCGCAGTCTTTCGCTATCCAGGGCGGACCTCTGATAAGGCAGACGCCAAGAATGCCTTGGCCACTGCCCGGCAAGTCCGTTCGCTGGCAAGAAAGCAGTTGCAATTGCCAGTTTGAACAGCCCTGAAGCGCGCGGGTAGCCCAGCAGAGGGCGCGACAGGCTGGGTGGCGCGCTTTTCGCCACAAGAAGTCTTCCGTCGAGCGTTCCAGGTGAGGCGGGGCGCTCTTCCGCATGGCAGTATCCGGGGCAAAACTCATTGTGCCTGTCCCGACCAGTCGGGATTGGGCCGGACGAACAGCGCAGGCGACGTAAGGCAGTTTTCCTATGGGTATGGTCTGTCCACATATTTAGAGGCGCAGCCGCACAGAAGGCACTCATCTTTTGAAACGTTTTGTCACAGGTTTGAAACGTTTTGTCACATGATTGATCACTTTCTGGCTCGAGTTTGAAACAGTTTGTGTCAGGTTTGAAACGCTTTGACAGGGAAATGGCTTCAAGTGTGTGATATAATCAAGATATAGCAAGTAGCGTTTTCTGCCGCCCAGAAGTTCAATGCATTTTCTATTCAGTTATCAAACAGCACGTGCAACTACAACGAACGACCAGCCACAGAGCACACAACGAGGTCCAAGCTGTCCGTATCCATGCCATCTTATCTCATTTATATCCCGTCAACACCACCTCGTTTTACCCTCATATTAGTATTACTTGCATGCTATTCTCACGCTATTCCAAGCAGAGGACGCAGAGGAACACAGAACGGTTATTACGAAAGGATTTACTGATGTTTCCATTTGCCTTTCCTCGGTGCGCTCCGCACTGCCGAAAGTCCGTTTCTTTGAACGGCGCGTAGGACAAGCCTTCCAGCTTGCCCTACAACCGCTTGCTCACGCGCGCGGCTCGGAAACTCCCCGCTCCACAGTCCACGCTCCCCGCTCCACGATCCACGATCTCCCATGCAAAGCCAATCCTGACTTGCCCGCATGAGTCTCAGATAAGAGTATCACAATCCCATAAGGCTGTCAAGAGAAAAGCCAAATAAAAATGTACGGTGGTTCCAGTATATGCTGCTAACCACAGAGAGCAGAAGGATTTATGCACTCAAAAAGTCTATGATTTTTCTCGCCACCACGGTTCTGTTTGTGGAAACCGCGGGACAGAGCCGCGTTCAGGGCGCTAACCACAAGCAAAGGCGGCTCTGTCCCACGCTCTCCCCGCCATGTCCGAAAACGGGCAGTCCATTCCGCCGCCATTGCAACTTCTTTTTCGCACTCCGCAATGAAACCTACGGCCCGACCTCGAAGAGGGCGCCGCCGCCCTCTACCCGGAACACGCACTTGTCCCCTGGCCCCGCTTGGACCGGGACAACCTTTGCCCCCTGGATTTGCTTGACCTTGAGGCTGTATTTCAGGAACGTGGCCACATAGTCAACCGGAATGATGTTTGTCTTCGAACCCGCCATCCCAAGTCCGATACCTGGCCTATCCCAGAAGGGCCAGAACGATACGCCATTGATTTTGATCGGGGGAGCGAGCCACCAGCCACCTCTGACGTGCTCCATTTGGATGCCTTCTTTAGTCAATATCCAGTCATAAATGTGCGGCGCCTCCCAATGGTTCCCCCGTATGTCAGCGAAGAGCCTTATGCTGGGGCTTGGTTGCCACTTGAAATTGGGAATCTCACCGACACTGACCTGCAATGCGCCCTGCCGCTTGGGCGCGTCAAGCCGTTCATCGTTCATGTGGAAGACAAGTTCGCCTTTGGCTGGCGCCTGGAAGGTCGCGCCTTCCGCGGCATCAAACTCGAACGACTTTTCGCCAATACCAGCAACGAGGCCGGCCTTCTTCCCGTCGCCGTTCGTCCACGAACCCGCCACGATGATCTTGTAGAACTTATCCTTCTCCACACTGAAGCCCGACTTCGTAAGGGCCTCCGTCGCCTTCGCCACAAAGGTCACGGGCTTGGAAGACGCGGCGGGAGTGGCGGCCTGCGCCGCGTGGGTGGCAGCGTCGGTGGCGGGCGTGGCGGCACCGGTAGCGGGCTTGGCGGGGCCGCCTCCGAAGTAGAGTCGCGGCTCCCCCCAAACGGCATAGGCCCCCCACATTGCTCCTGGGTTCTCAACAAGAAGTTCGAGCTTCTGAACGCCAGTTACATCCGCACGGCAGTCTGGACAGTAGCCGGTATCGCCTATTAGACGTGCCTCCCACAATGCTTTTCCGTCGCCGAGCACCTTGAACACAAACGGGCACCCCTGCCGGCCGCCCGAACCATCGGCAATTCCCGCAGTTGCGAGAAGAGTCCTATACTTCTTGTCCAGAATGTATGCGACGTGCGACGCCGAAGTTCCTGGCGGAATCATCCCAAGGCCGTTGGGACATGACACTCCCTTGAGGCTAAAGCGCGAGTTGTCTGTATTGCCGAGACTGCCTTTCTTGCCGAAATGCCAACCGTGCTCCGGCCACGTCACAGCTTCAGTCTCAGTCAAGTCAGAAAGGAACACGGGAGGATGGATTTCGAGCAGGCCGCGTTCTATTCCTGCCTGTGCACGTGACAGCGTGAGTGTGCCGCTGTAATCCTTCTTCAAGTTCTCGTAAAGAGCCTTGGCCTGCTCCCAGTTCCCAGCCTTGATCTCCGCATCAATCTTGGCCGCGCAGTCTTGAGCGGCTATTTCCCGTTCCCACGCCTGCAACCTGGCCGCCACGTGGTCAACCTTTTCTGCCGGGACTTTCCCTTTCCGTGCAGCATCCAGGCGGCTACGAATTTGATCTGCCGTGACCAAAGCAGCCACCCCCGCTGCGGCACCGCCGGTTTGCTGTTGGCTGCCCGAATCCTGGAGCACCAGCAGCGCCGCAAATGCCAGCTTAAGGTCTCCTTCCGGGCCTGGCTGCATTCCCAAGCACGCCAAGTCGTAGCGCGTCTGCGGCGCAAGCTGTTCCAACGGGATTTTGGATGCCGCCTACCCGCCGCCCAGATCCATTTCGATCTGAACAGCGCCGTCTTTAACGCCCACGATGGTATTCTTGGTTCCCCCGCCGACAGCCGTTTCCTTCCCGTCGCTCTTCTTCAACGTGAATGGGCGCTTGTCCGCAAGGAGTGCCGCGCCCGCCGCAACTGCCTTGTCAATTTCTTCCATGGACGCGGCGCACTGGATGTCCCTGTCCAGCGCCGCTTTCATCGCTGCCAACTTCGGGTCCGCCTTGGCCTGCTCCAACCGCGCCACGGTGGCCTTCACATCATTCTTGTTCAGGAAGGCATAGACTTCGGCGAGGGCCTTCTCATATTCGAGCTTCGGGTCCACGGCGGGTATCAGACGCGGCTCAATCCAGACGGCATGGGCCCACTTGGTTTCCGCAGTCTCTACGGATAGAGCCAGTTTCGATATCGCGGTGACGTTTACTTTGAAGGCGTCCGACTCCGCTCGTTTTTGCAGGGGTCGCGATTGCCATAGCACTTTGCCGTCACCATAGACCTTAAACACAAGTGGCGCCTCAGCCCTGTCCGGGACAGAATCATTCACTCCGACAGATCCCACGAGCCAACCAAACCGCCCTCCAATCGTGTAAGCAACATGAGCAGTCTTGGTATCGCGATCAGGATGCAGCATAAATCCGTGGGCGGATGTTACATCATTGACGGAAATCGTCTGCGCCTGCCCAGGAACCCCGCGGATCTCGGTCCCTTGCAGGTCCGACAAGTAAACCGCCCCGGTATCAGGTTCCTGCTTTGCAGATTGTGGTTGAACGGCAACGGCCGGCGCAACGGGCTGCCCATCCGGCTTTGCCACTCCAACTTCCCCCGCAGGTTTGCTGGTTCGGGTGAATGTGCCCTTGCCCGTGACTTCGAGCACTTCAACAGCGTGAAAGGCCACGGGACTGCCCCAACTCGCCAAACCCAAGGCTGCGCTATCAGGTATGGCAAACTCACCTTTAACTGACATCTGCCACGACCCTCCGACGTATCCTGTCAGGAACACGCCATCGAGGTACACCTTCACACCATTACTGCGAACTTGGGTGAGGAGCACGTATCGTCTTCCGTTGACCAGGCACGCGGGCCTTCTCACCGCAGTGGGGTTCTCGTCGCATTGCTTTCCGATAATCAACTCGAAGCCGAAGACCGTATTGCCGAACCCGCCTGCCACAAAGAGAAACTGTCGTCCACTGGCTGAGAGAATCTGTGCTGCACAGTCATTTCCGCTTAGGCGTGTGAACTGAATGCGGTAGTCGTACTCGGTTGGCGGACGGTAGGGAATCCCAATCCTTGCGGCTCCGTGCTCGTCATGGCTACCCGTCGCGTCTGAACGCAAGGCTCCATCCACAGCCTCCCACTTGCCGCTGACCGCGTCTTTCTTGGGGTCCACCAGCGCCAGCAGATTTATCGCATTCTTCCAGCGTTCCGGATCGTTCGCGACGGCGGCTTCGGCTTCATGCCGAAGTTCGTCCAGCATCTTCCGCGCACGAACGCCAACCATCGTTGCGCCGTAGTCCTTGGCGAAGGCTTCCAGCCGTTGAATGCGCCCCGCCTTGTCGTCAGCGGCAAGGCCCTCGAACTTGAGCAGCGCGTCGAGCGCGTCCTGGGCGCGCTTCTCGGTGCCCAGGGCGGCGAGGGCGTCGGATTGCTGGTTCCCAAAGGCGGGTTGAACGGCCAGGGGCCGGGTGTCGGGCACGGGGGTGCCGGCATCAGGCCTCCCGGCGGACGGTACCTTTGATTCCGAGCCGCGCGCGTCAGCAAGCGGGCTGGGCGCTCCCTTACGGTCGCGGCTCGGATCGCCAGGGTCGCGGCTCGGTGTCTCCGTCTTCCCGCCCGTCATCAGGAACAGGATGATGCCCAGCGCAAACACAGCGCCGCCAATGCCCACGTACATTATCGTTGGGTCTGCTGCCTTGGCTGGCTTCCTGCCGCCGATACGCTCTTCGCGCGGCGCTACAGGCCCCTGTTGGGCTTTAGCGTGTTTGCGCACGACAGGGCCGACCGGCCTGCGTGGCCGCGCCACTCGCGCCATAGCTACGCTGGACTTCCCATGGTCAATCGCCTGGCTGCTGGGGTCTTTCCCGTCTATCACCAGTTCCAGGTCGTCGAGCAACTCCTTGCAGTCGCGGTAGCGGTCAGCCGGTTCCTTGGCCATCATGCGGATGATGACGTGCGCCACGCTGTCCGGCAGGTCTTCCACGATGTCCTGCGGGTTGGTCAACTGCTCGTTGAGATGCTTGAGCATGATGACCGCCGCCGTCGAACCCTCGAACGGCGTCATGCCCGTGACGAGATGGTAGAACGTTGCGCCCAGCGAGTAAATGTCCGTGCGGCCATCAATACCCTTGTCGCCGCGAGCCTGTTCGGGACTCAGGTAATGCGGCGTGCCCAGCGCCACGCCGGTCTGCGTATGGAATGTTTGTTCGTCGCCGCCGCTGATGGTCTTCGAGAGGCCCAGGTCCAGGATTTTTGCGACGCCCTTGGGCGTGAGGATGATGTTGCCCGGCTTGATGTCGCGATGGATGATCCCATGTTCGTGGGCATGCTTCAGCCCCCGCGCGACCTGCATGACGATCTCCAGCGCCTTGTCGCAGGGCAGCGAACCCTCGCGCTTCAGCATCTTGTCGAGGGGCTCGCCCTCGACATACTCCATCACCAGGTAATGATGGCCCATCTCTTCGCCGACTGTATGCGCGCTGACGATGTTGACATGATTGAGTTGTCCGGCCGCGCGGGCTTCGCGCCGGAAGCGGCTGAGGAACTCGGAATCGCCCGCGTGCTTCTTCGGCAGCAGCTTGAGCGCAACCTGCCGCCCGGCGTTGGTGTCCTCGGCGAGGTAGACCGCGCCCATGCCGCCCTCGCCCAGCTTCTTGAGCAGCTTGAACTGCCCGAACTGCTGGATGCCGCCTTGCTGCTGAGCGCGGACTTTCTTCTCGATGTTCTCGCGGGTCGCAGGAGCCATGACGCCCTGCTGAACAAGAATTTCGGCCAGAGGGACGAGGACGCCTTTGGCCGCGCTTTCAGCCTGCGCGGCCTTAGCCGCCTCAAGCTGGTCATAGGATACGACGCCCATTTGCTGCACGGCGCGGGCGAAGGCTTCGTCAGGGACGTTGTTGGCCATAGGCAGTCCTTAACGCATATCCACTACCACGCCCCGAACCTTGGCTGGCAAAAGTGCGATTAGACACGGCAGGAAACGGGTGTCAAGATGCGAACACAGGCTTGTGCCACGGATATGCCGCCGCAACGCGGCGGCTTATCCGTGCTACCCGCGGCTGGCACGGATGAGGCCGCGCCAAACAGCCGGCGCGGCCACATCCGTGGCACAAGTCCGGTTATGCACCCGCAACAGAATTGAAAATTGCAAATTGAAAATTGAAAACCAGGAATTATTTTAGCTCTGTGGCGAAAGGAGCAAGGACGGCATGAACGCGAAAGAACTGAACGGCAAGGTGGCCCTGGTGACCGGCGCGAGCAAAGGGCTGGGCAAGGCGATGGCACTGGCCCTGGGCGAGGCGGGAGCCAAACTGGCCTTGGCCTCGCGCGACCGGAAGTTGCTCGCCGAAACCGCCGCCGCCGTCCGCGCACGCGGCGCGGAAGCCGAGGCCTTTCCCGCCGACGTGTCGGACGAAGCGCAAGTGCTGGCGCTGGAGAAGGCCGTGTCCGCGCGCTTCGGCAGGCTGCACATCCTGATCAACAACGCCGGC
>JBEKKG010000168.1:0-10701 GCA_050010835.1 Planctomycetota bacterium | reverse complement strand
GCGGAGATGAGCAGCGCGGCCCCAACGCCGGAGAAAGAGGCGGGGACGCGCTGATGGCCGGCGTAGAATCCTACCTGAAGCCCGAAGTGGTCCGGCTGATCAGCCGGCTGGACCTGAAGGCGCGCTTCATCGCGCAAGGCTTCATCAGCGGCCTGCACGCCAGCCCGTATCATGGCTTCAGCGTGGAGTTCTCCGAACACCGCAAGTACGAGCCGGGCGACGAGTTCAGCACGATTGACTGGTCGGTCTATGCGCGCACGGAGCGCATCTACGTCAAGAAGTTCCGCGCTGAAACGAACACGCAGTCGTACCTGGTCATTGATACCAGCCCCTCGATGGGCTACACGTACGGCGGCATCACCAAGCTGGAGTATTCGATCTGCCTGGCCGCTTCGCTGGGCTACCTGATGATCCGCCAGCAGGACCCCGTCGGCCTGGTGACGTTCGACAGCCAGGTGCGCACGGCCATGCCGCCCCGCTGCAAGCAGGCCCAACTGACGGCCATCATTGCGCAACTGAGCAAGACTGAGCCTTCCGGGGTGACGGATGTCGCCAAAGCGCTCCATCAGGTGGCCGAACTGGCCCGCCGCCGCGGGTTCATCATCATCTTCTCGGACTTCCTGGGCGAGCTCGACCCGATCATGGACGCCCTCAACCACCTCGCCTTCCGCAAACACGACGTGATCGTGTTCCAGGTCCTGGATGAGGCGGAAGTGAAGCTGCCGTTTGAGGAGTTCTCCAACTTCGAGGACCTCGAGACCGGCGAGACCCTGGCCGTGGACCCCAACTCCGTGCGGACGAGCTACCAGGCCGAAATCAACGGGTTCATCAGCACGCTCAAGGAACGCTGTCTGCGGGCGCGGGTGGACTACCGCCAGTTGGACACGTCCATGCCCTTCGACAAGGCCCTGATGTCGTTCCTCCTGGCGCGTAAGGCGAGGTTCTAGCTAAACACAGAGGAGACAGAGGACACAGGGGAACGCAGGCGATGAATTTTCGATTTTTGATTTTCGATTTTCGATCTTGGCACGTCTGGCGGTGCAATCGAAAATCGAAAATCGAAAATTCAAAATCCCCTCTGTGTTCCTCTGTGTCCTCTGTGTCTAGAAAGAAACCGGGGTTAAGACCATGACCTTCGTGGCGCCGGCGATGCTTGTGTGGGCGGGGCTGACGGCTATCCCGGTCGTCATCCATCTGCTCTTCCGCCCCAAGCCCAGGAACCGGCCCTTCCCGACGTTGCAGTTCCTGCGCAAGGCGCTCAAACGCAGCAGTGCCATCCTGAAGGTCAAACACTGGCTGCTGCTGTTGCTGCGCGTGGCCGTGGTGCTCCTGCTGGTGTTGATGCTGGCGCGTCCGAAGGTCGTGCTGCGCTGTCTGCCTGGCGGCGCCGGGGAGAGCGCGGTCGCCCTCTTGCTGGACGATTCGTTCCCCATGTCGTTCCGCCGCGGCGACGAGACGCGCCTGCTGCGCGCGCAGGCCGCCGCCCGGCAGATTCTGGAGGTGTACCCCGCGGGCACGGAAGTGGCGCTCTTCACCAGTTCCGGCGCCGAGCGGACCGGGTTCCTGGTCAACCTGCCCGCCCTCAAAGAGAGCGTCGCGGCGCTCACCCCTGCGCCGTACGCCGGCAACATGGTCGAGACGCTCAGCCTGGCGCTGGCGGCGCTTCAGGAACGCACGCGCCCGAACAAGGAGCTGTTCGTGCTGACGGACATGACGCGCCGCGCCTGGCGGGGGACCCTGGCCGAGTACTGCCGGAAGGCGCCGGCGCAGGTGCGCGTCCACCTGGTGGACATCGGCAGCGAGGATGAGGAGAACCGCTACATCCCGGAGCTGCGGCTGGCTCCCGCCCAGCCGCGCGCCAACCAGCCGCTGGAACTGAGTGTCACTCTGGCCGGGCTGGGCCACGGCAGCGCCGTCGTGGACCTGTACCTGGATGGCGAACGGCGCGAAGAGCGGCAGGCCGCGGCCGGCGCCGACGGGACCGCGGTGTGCCTCTTCACCCTCCCGGGCTTGAGCGCAGGCAGCCATGGCGGCTGGGTCGGGCTTTCCGGGCCCGACACGATCGCCGCGGACAACGTCCGCTACTTCGCGGTAAACGTGGCCCGGCGCGCCGAGGTGCTGGTGGTCAATGGCGATCCGAACTCCGATCCCCGCCGCGACGGCTGCCTGTACCTGCTGGCCGCCTTGGCCCCGCCGGGTCTCGGCAACCGCCAGGCGGTCAACGCCACGCAAATCCCGGGGACGGCGCTGCGGAACGTGGAGCTGCGTTCCTACGATGCAGTCCTCCTGGCGAATGAAGGCCGGCTCACGGCCAACGATTGGGGGCTGCTGCGGAAGTACGTGGCGCTGGGCGGGGCGCTGGCGGTGTTCGGCGGTCCGCATGTGCGCCCGGAGTCCTACGCGCCTGCCGTCACGGGCGGCGTGCTGCCTGTCGAGATTACCGGTATCGCGCCGCCGGCCGCGCCCCCGGGCGTGCCGCTGCTGGTGCCGGACTTCAACCAGCCGCTGGTCAGCGCGTTCGCGGGGGGGCGCAACGGCGACCTTCTCGCGCCGCGGTTCCGGCAGTGGGTGAAGAGCAAGCCGCGCGACGGGCCCGGCATCAGCACGCTGGCAAGTTTTGAGAACGGCGACCCCGCGATCGTGCGCTCGCTCTCAGGCCGCGGGCAAGTGCTCTTCCTCGCCTTTAGCTGCGCCGCGGACTGGACGGACCTGCCCAAGCTGCCCTGCTATCTGCCGCTGCTGCACGGGATCGTCAACCTGCTCTCCAACCAGCGCTCGGGGCGCTATGAAGCGCGCGTGCGCGAGGAGCTCGTGTTGCCGCTGGGCGTGCGCGCCGAATCGCCGAAGGCGGCCTTGTTCGGCCCGGGCGACAAAGACCCGGCGCCGCGCGAAGTGGCGGTGGATGCCGCGAGCGGGCAGTGCGTCATTGCGGGGCTGGAACAGCCCGGCAATTATCATCTGGTCTACCCGTTCGGCGGATCTGCCAACGAGGCCAAGCCCGGCGGCGAGAGCGCGCCGGCGGCCCGCATCGCGTTCGCCGTCAACCTGGATGGCACGGCGTCAGTGCTGCAGCGGATTTCGGAGGCGGAGCTGCAGGCGGCCCTGGCGCCGCTGGAGCTCAACTTCGTCGGGGCGGACGGCCGGTTTTCCCGCCGGGTCGCGGAGCTGCGCGAAGAGGGGCGGGAGATCGCGCCGTATCTGGCTCTGGCGCTGCTGGCGTTGCTGGCGGCGGAGGCGCTCCTGGCCAACAGGTTCTACAAGTGAGGCAAGCATGACCGTAATTTTGGGTGCCACAGACAGGGTCAGGAGCGGCGGGCGCCTCGCCCGCCGGCCCACGGGCGAAGGCGCCCGTGGCTCCTTGACAGGTTCTACAGGTGAGGAATGAGCACATTGGTTTTTGATCCGGCCATTTCGTTGCGGCTCGTCGCGCTGCTGGCGGCGTGCGCGCTGCTGCTCATCGGCTGGAGCTACTTCGCGTGGGCCACACTTCCCTCGCGGCTGTGGCGGCTGCTGCTGCTGGGCCTGCGGGCGCTCTGCGTGGGCATCGTGGTCGTAGTGCTGCTGGGACCGTCGCGCGCGCGGACCGAAACCATCGTCGAGAAGGCGCCGGTGGCCGTGTTGCTGGACCGTTCCAAGAGCATGGACATCCCTGACTGTCCCGGCAGCGCAACCCGCGCCGCCACGTTGCAGGACATCCTGGCCGAGAACCGGAAGGTGCTCGAGGAGGCGGCTGCCAAGTACCATCTGGTGGCGATGGACTTTGGGGCCACCGCGTCAACGCTGGAGCTCGAACAGCTCTGGCAGCCGCCCAGCTACGATGAGCAGTTCCGCTCCGGCACGGACCTGGGCGGGGCCCTGCAGAGCCTCTTGTCCGAGCTGCGCGGCCGCAGCAACGGCGCGGTGCTGCTCATCTCCGACGGCCGCGGCAACGGCGCACGCGACCCGGTTGCCGGCGCCGCGGCGTTCAAGAGCCGCGGGATTCCAATCTACGCCGTGCCGCTCGGGCAGCAGACCGCCACGGCAGCGATCAAGGACGCCAAGATCGCCAACGTCATCGCGCCGCCTCACGTGCGGCTGCACGCGGCCGTCAACATCGAAGCCGAAGTCTCGGCGCTGGGCCTGGCGAACCAGCCCCTGGCGGTCACGCTGAAGGTTGACGGCAAGCCCGCGGGCAGCAAAACCTGGATCCCTGCCCAGATGAAGGACACCACGCGGCTGGCGTTCCAACTGCTGGCCAGCGCCTCGGGCCAGCATGAAATCGTGGTTGAGGCGGCGCCGGTCCCGGGCGAGATAGACCTCGAGAACAACCGCTTCTCCACACTGCTGCACGTGGACGAGGGCCGCACGCGCCTCGTCTACCTTGAAGGGCGGCTGCGCTGGGAGTATCGCTATCTGCGCGATTTCCTGCGGACGCTGAAGCTGGTGGATGCCGAGCTGTTCAACTGCTTCGGCGACGGCCCCCTGCCGGAAGAGGCCTTCAACCTTAACGCCCATTCCGTAATGTTCCTCGGCGACCTGTCTGCTCCCCGCTTCAGTACCGCCCAATTGGCCAAGCTCAAGGCTGCCGTCGAGTCCGGCGCCGGGCTGATCGTGATCGGCGGGCTGAAGAACCTGGGGCCCGGCAGTTACACCAGCACTACTCTGGCCGAACTCCTGCCCGTTATCATCGGCGCCGCCGACAAGCAGATTGAGCAGCCGTTCAAAGTGCGGACGACGCCGGCAGCGCCGTTCCACTACGCCATCCGGCTGAGCGACGAGGAGCAAAAGAACGCCGAACTTTGGAGCAAGCTGCCGGAACTGGATGGGCGCGTGGCCACCGGCGGGCTGAAACTCGGCGCCCTGCCGCTGCTGCTCGCGGCCGACGCCTCCGGCGAGGCCGTGCTGGCCGGGCAGAACTACGGCAAGGGCCGCACCCTGGCCTTCACCGCGGATACGACCTGGAAGTGGGCCATCGGCACGCCGGAGGAGAAGGAGTCCTACCGCCGCTTCTGGCAGCAGGTTGTGCGCTGGCTGGGCCACTGGGACGAACTGCCTGCCGGCACCTTTGTCCTGGGCTTGCCGAAATACCGCTTCCTGCGCGGCGATGCCGTCGAGATTGCAGCGGAGTTGTTCGCCGCCGGCCCCAACGCTGTGAGCGACGCCCGCGTGGCGCTCGCCATCCGCGCGCCCAGCGGGCGCGAAGAGAGCTTGACACCGGCCCTCTGCGGCAGCACTTATGAGTCTGTGTACTACCCCAAGGAGAGCGGGCGCTACAAGGTGCGCGGACAGGCCCGGCTCCGGGAAGGCAAGAAACTGGAGAGCGACGAAGTGCAGTTCCTGGTCACCACGCCGGACCCGGAACTTGACGAACCGCTGGCGAACCACGAACTCCTGCGCCGCGTCGCAGAGACCTCGGGCGGCAGATTGATTGCGCGCGCGGAAGTAAAGGACGTGCTTGCCGGCCTGCTGGCGCAAGACCGCAACACGACGCTCCAGAAGACGCTGGCCCCGCAGCCGCTGTGGGACCGGCCCCTGACCCTGTGGCTGTTCTGTGGACTGTTGACCCTCGAGTGGGCGTTGCGGCGCTACAAGCGGCTGGTGTGAGGAGTGCGTATGCTGGGATGGCGGAAGGCCGGAGAAGAGGAGACTGCGAGCGATCCCGTCTCGGTGCTGCTCCGCGGCGTCAAGACGCGTGTCAAGGCCACGGACCTTGGCGCGCTGGCGCTGGTGTGCCTCGCGGGCCTGGCTGTGTATCTCTTCGCCGAGGCGGTGTGCGACCGGTTTCTGATCCTGGACAAGCGCGTCCGCTTCCCGCTGCTGTGGCTGTTCCTTTTGCTCGTGGCCAGTGTGGCGGCGCTGCTGGCGCGGTACGCCCGCCGGCGCGTCAACGACCTGTACATTGCGCAACTGGTGCAACGCGGCAACCCTGAACTGCGGGACATGCTCATCGCGCACGTTTCGGCGCAGTCCGGCGAGGCGGCGCTGCAGCCCGCGCTGTACGACGCCCTGCTGTTGCGCTTGCGGGCCTGCGCCCCCGGCATCCGCAGCAGCGGCATAGTGCCTAAGGCCTGGTTGCTGGCGGCCGCGTACGTTCTCGGCGGCGTGGGGTTGTTCTTCGTCTCGTCCGCGTCGTTCTCCGAGGGGAGCTTCTGGACGTGCCTCAAACGTGTGGTCATGCCCTGGCGGAACATCCTGCCGCCGACGCGCACCCAGATTGCCGGGGTCGAACCGGGCGACGCCGCGGCGCTGCAAGGCTCGATCACGGACGTCACCGCGCGCACGCAAGGCGAGACGCCGGAGAGTGTGCGCGTAGTCTTCTACCGTGACGGCGGGTGGTACTACACGCTGATGGAACCCGCCGGCGCGGAGCTGTGGCGGACGCGGTTGAGCTTCCCGGCCGGCGAGCTGGCCTACCATATTGCAGCCAACGACACGAAGTCCGACCAGTTCACGCTGCGCGGCCTCTGCCCGCCGGCGGTGCAGGGCATCACCGTCGCCGTGCGGCAGCCGGACTACACGGGCCTGGGCGAAAAGGAATTGAGCGGGGGCCATATTGACGCGCTGGTGGGGAGCACGGCGCGGGTCCGCGCCACGATCAGCAAGCCCATTGTCCAGGCGGCGCTGCAACTGTCGTGGGGCGAAGAGGTCAAGATGCGGACGTACCAACAGCCGGCTCAGCCCGGCACGGCCCCAGCGGCGGTGCAGGTGGCCGAGGGCTCGTTCAAGATCGCCCGCAGCGGCGCCTACCGCATCCAGCTCACTGACGTTGACGGCCTGGCTTGCCAGGCCGCCTGCGACTACGACGTCCGCGCGCGCGTGGACCAGCCGCCGACGGTGGCGATTGTCGAACCGGACAAACACGTGACGTTGGAGCCGGAAGACACGTTCAAGCTCCTGGTCTCGGCCCAGGACGACTACGGCGTGGCCGCGCTCACGCTGGTCTGCCGGATTCGCAACGGGCCTGAGAAACGCATCCAGTTGGGCGAGTTCCCCCATCGCCGCGACGTGCTGCGCTACATGGAATACAAGCTGGGGGACCTGGAGCTGCTGCCCGGCGATGAAATCTTCTACTATGTGGAAGCCCGCGACAGCCTCCAGCCCCAGCCGCATCTGGGGCTGAGCGGCGTGCAACATCTGCGCGTGAAAGCAAGACCGGGAGAACGTGTTTCCGGGTACCTGCTCAGGAGCCTGAAGAGCCGCCGCCGCGGCGCTACATGACTCGCCCTGGGTGAGGGCGGTCTGCCCGGTGATGGCGATGGGGATGGGGATGGGGATGGCGACGGCGACGGCGATGGCGATGGTCAGGGCCGGGGTTCCGGCCGGTCCAGATCCGGCAAAGCCGGCCGCGGCAGCGGCGGTGGCGGCAGGCCGGGAGGCAGCGGCGGGTCACCCAGGGCAGGGGGCGGCGGCCCGCTGAAGAACGCGCCGGAGCATTTCGACGACCTGGGCCCGCAGAAGAAACCTCCCGCCAACGCGCAGGCGCCCGCGGCCCCCGGCCCAAGCGTCAAGAACGTCGAGCAGAAGGTTGAGCGTGGCCCGGCGGATGCGAAGAACCTGCAGGACCTGGGACTGCACCCGCAGGAGGCGGCCCGCTTCGTCGAAAAATTCCGCAAGCCGGATGTGCCGCACGTCCCCAAGGAAGAAGGGCCGGACGCCGAGGCCGCTGCCAAGCCGCCCAGCGCCAAGCTGGCACGGCAAGTCAAGGAAGGCACAGGCGCCCAAGCCGCGCCGGTGCACGAGAACAGCGACGGCGTGCTCAGCCGCGACGAAGTGAAAGGTCTGCTCCAGAACTACCGCTCCAAGGTTGATCCGGAGTACCAGGAGTTGCTGGAGGAATACTACAAGGCGTTGGCGAAGTAGGCGTGAGGCATGAGGCCCTTACGACGTTGGCGCTACGTACCGCCGCCGGCGTTGCCGCCGTCGGCAGCTCGGGCGCTGATCCTGCGTAACTCCGTCAACAATTGGCCGGCTCCGTTGGCCACCACGTCCCAAACGATGTCATTGTCCACGGCGAAGTAGGCGTGAGTCAGGATGTTCCGCATGCCGACAATCTTGGCCCACGGCACTTGTGGATTGGCAGCGCGTATCGTTCCCAGCACGTTCCGCACCGCCTCTCCGAGCACCTCCAGATTGCGCAAGACGGCATCATAGGTGCGCCGATCGGCCTCAAATGCCGCGCGATCCAGGCCTTGTGTGTAACCGCCAATGGCCTCGCAGCAGGCTATGGAGTCCTGGACGTGCAGGCGCCAATCACGCGACATAGAGCAGCTCTTTTTCTATGGCCGGGCGCAACTCACTGCGCAACGCCTTGTCGGTCACCAAGTCCACTTCGCGGCCCAGCAACCGCTCCAGGTAAAACTTCAGGTCAAAATAGCCGTCGAAGGTGGCCGGTCCCGAGAACTTCACCAGCACGTCCACATCGCTGCCAGATGCACCTTCGTCACGGGCCACCGAACCGAAAAGGGCAAGAGAAGCCACTCCGAAGCGTTCCGTGATCTCCGCGTAATGGCCCCGCAGGACAATCAGTACTTCCGCTCGTGACATCGCTTTTCCTCCGGCCCGTTATTATAGCAGAGACTGCCCTGTTCGCGCTAGCGGTTTCATGGCCTCCGCGCCGCCGAGGGAGTGTTTCATTTCAGTTAGGAGCGGCGGGCGCCTCGCCCGCCGTACCACGGGCGCAGGCGCCCGTGGCTCCTTCGCAGGCTAACTGGGATGAAACACTCCGCGCCGCCGAGACCTCGGGCGGCACATTGATTACGCGCGCGGAAGTAAAGCACGTGCTTTTGGGCTTGTTGGCGCTACAATTTCGGCGTTGCGCCCCGGCTGCGGTGTAAATAGAGAGTTGTGAGGTGGACCTTGAGGATGGAGAGAGACCCAATGTGCAGAATAGTCCTGGTTGCGGTTTCAATGCTGGCCGGCCTCGCCAACTGTTGGGCGGGGACGCTTGAGGACGCACAGAAGCTGCTGGAAGAGAAGAAGTACGATGAGGTGGACAAAGCCCTCGATAAGCTGCTGGCGCAGAAGGATGTCCCGGTCCAGGCGCTGAAGATCTCCCTGGAGGCCGCGGTCGCGCGGGGCCGGGTGATCACCGCCCAGCAGCGCGTCACCGCGCTCCTGAAGGCCACGCAGAACCAGGACCTGCCCAGCGTCTACCTGGGCGCCACGCTTGCGGAACAAGTGGGCGACGAACGCACCGCCCTGGGGCGCTATCTGGCCTACGGCAAGGCCAAGAACGACAAAGACGAAAAAGTGGAACAGGCCCTGCGCTACGTCCTGGCGCGCGGCCCTTATCCCGAGGAATACGCGAAGTACGTGGCGCTGTTCGGCAAGAACGACGTCTCCTGGACCTTGGGCGCGCGGCAGGCGGCGGCCCTTTTTGCGGGGGACGAATCGTCCCAGGCCTATGCGCTGTGCGAGACCTTGCTGGCCGCGTACGCCAGTCCCGCGCAGGTCACCCACGTCCACTGGCTGCTCTGGGATGCTTCGGAGAAGGGGCAGCTCGGCAACGACCCCGAACAGCGCTGGCTCAGGCCCCTGGACCTCATGCTCAAGTACCACCCGGACAATCTGACCTACGTCGAGAACTTCATCGTCAACCGCCTCTTTGCGTGGGACAAGTGTCCGGTGGAAGTGCGCGCGGACAGGCTCCTCAAGGCCCAGGACGTGTGGAAGGGCCGCCTCTCCTGGAACTTGCTCAGCCGCTTCGGCGTGCTGCGCGAGATTCCCGAGGAGAACAGGCGCCTGGACTTCGGCCGGCGTTACCTGGCTAACGAACCCCTCTACAAGAACGATCCCGATCCCAACGCTTACCGCGAGTACTTGACCGATGTGATGCAGTCGCCCCAGGTGTACTTCGTGCAGGGCAAGGAACTCATCTCTACAGCCGACATGCTGGCCCGCTTCGAACTGATTGCCAAGAACTTCGGCAGCGACCAGGCCGTGATGACCCATTTCCTGAACCACATGACCGGCAGCTACATGCGGGACGATCCCGCGCGGGTGGATTTCCTGAAGAAACACCTCTCCATCCTGGTCCCCGACAAGGTGGCCTGGCTCATCGGCGCCACCAAAGGCGAGAACATGGAGGGCTTGATCGCGGAGGCCAGCAAAGGCAAGGACGGCAACTGGATTTGCGTGCTGAACGGCAGCCTCATGCCGGTCCTGAGCCAGCTCGGGAAGAAGGACGCCTTGCTGATGGCCACGCGGGGCTGGGCGAGCGCGCAGCCCGGCACGTTCGGCTGGCAGCACCTGCAGGCCCAGTTCATGAACTGCGCCGCGGTGACAGTTGACGAGAAACTGGCCTTCTTGCGAGAGATGCTGGACAAAGGCGGCGCCAGCCCGCCCCTTAAGGCGCTCGTTGCGGAACTCGACAAGGACAAGAAGAACTGGAGCCCCAATCCCCACTTCCAGATGCTCCGGCAGGAGCTCAATGACAGCCATAAGGCCGGTTCCGACCGGCTGATGAGCGCCCACGTCAAGCTCTACAGTCTGCCGTGGAACCAGGGCCACCCGCCCCAGGAGTACTACGAGACGGCCAGCAAGCTGCTGGAGGACTTCAAGGACCCCATCCCCACGGGCAACCCGCTGCAGGACACTCTGCTGGGCGGCATCTGCGGGCGGCATTTCGAGGCTGTGTGGAACAGCCGCAATGATCTCGAGAAGGCCGCGCGGCTGTGGGCCCCGCGGCTGAAGCAAAGCTTTTTCTGGGCGCCCATGACGCAG